>NZ_JBQENK010000019.1:0-61688 GCF_052044735.1 Pseudomonas sp. 22526 | reverse complement strand
TTGCTCGCGATAAGAGCCAAAGGCTCCACCTGGAAACACGCGCAAAAAAAACGGAGCCCGAAGGCTCCGTTTCTTTCAAGCAACCGGCCCGGATCAGGCCAGTTTCTTGTAACGCACGCGGTGCGGTTGGGCAGCCGCATCGCCGAGGCGCTTCTTGCGATCGGCTTCGTACTCGGTGTAGTTGCCTTCGAAGAACACCGCTTGCGAGTCGTCTTCGTACGCCAGGATGTGGGTTGCGACACGGTCAAGGAACCACCGGTCGTGGGAGATCACAATGGCGGCGCCCGGGAAGTCCAGCAGGGCTTCTTCCAGGGAACGCAGGGTTTCGACATCGAGGTCGTTGGACGGTTCGTCGAGCAGAAGGACGTTGCCGCCCTCTTTCAGGGTCAGGGCCAGGTGCAGGCGGCCACGCTCACCACCGGACAGGTCCTTGACGAACTTCTGCTGGTCGCCGCCCTTGAAGTTGAAACGACCGACGTAGGTACGCGACGGGATCTCGTAGCTGCCGATGCGGATCTGGTCGGAGCCGTCGGAGATCTGCTGGAACACGGTCTTGCTGCCGTCCAGGTCCTCGCGGCTCTGGTCGACGCAAGCCAGTTGCACGGTTTCACCGACTTCGATGCTGCCCGAGTCCGGCGTTTCCTTGCCCATCAGCATGCGGAACAGGGTGGATTTACCGGCACCGTTACCGCCGATCACGCCGACGATGGCGCCTTTGGGCATGGAGAACGACAGGTTGTCGATCAGCACGCGATCGCCGTAGCCCTTGGTGACGTTCTTGAATTCGATGACCTTGTCGCCCAGGCGCGGACCGGCCGGGATGTAGATCTCGTTGGTCTCGCTGCGCTTCTGGAATTCCTGCGATTGCATTTCTTCGAAGCGGGCCAGACGGGCCTTGGATTTCGACTGACGGGCCTTGGCGCCTTTGCGCACCCACTCCAGCTCTTCCTTCATGGCCTTTTCATGGGCCGACTGCTGCTTGGATTCCTGGGCCAGACGATCGGACTTGGCTTCCAGCCAGCCCGAATAGTTGCCCTCGTAAGGAATGCCGGCGCCGCGGTCGAGCTCGAGGATCCAGCCGGCGACGTTGTCCAGGAAGTAACGGTCGTGCGTGATCGCAACCACGGTGCCCGGGAAGTCGTGGAGGAAGTGCTCCAGCCAGGCCACGGAATCGGCGTCCAGGTGGTTGGTCGGCTCGTCGAGCAGCAGCATGTCCGGGGCGGACAGCAGCAGGCGGCACAGGGCCACGCGACGTTTTTCACCACCGGACAGGTGTTCGACCTTGGCCTCCCAGGCCGGCAGGCGCAGCGCGTCGGCGGCGACTTCCAGCTGGCGCTCCAGGTTGTGGCCATCGCTGGCCTGCAGGATCGCTTCGAGCTTGGCCTGTTCGGCGGCCAGCTTGTCGAAGTCGGCATCCGGATCGGCGTAGGCCGCGTAGACCTCGTCCAGGCGCGCCTGGGCGTCCTTGATCACGCTGACCGCTTCCTCGACCACTTCACGCACGGTCTTGGTCGGATCCAGCTGAGGCTCCTGGGGCAGGTAGCCGATGTTCAGCTCGGGCATCGGACGGGCTTCGCCCTCGAACTCGGTGTCGACGCCCGCCATGATTTTCAGCAGGGTGGACTTACCCGAACCGTTGAGGCCCAGCACGCCGATCTTGGCGCCCGGGAAGAACGACAGAGAAATGTTTTTCAGGATTTCCCGCTTCGGCGGAACAACTTTTCCCAGCCGATGCATGGTGAAGACGTATTGAGCCATGATGAACCTAGCGTCAGTGACTGATGAATGAAGAGCGGGCGAAGCCCGGGCCAGGCCATGCGCGGCGCCGGCATTTGATCGCGATCAATGCCTGCGTACGGAAAAAGCCTGATTGTCTGGAGCTGGAGCGCTCCCGCGTAACCGGCAAAGCTACCTCAATGGCCGGGCAAGGTCCAGCCAGCCAGGGCTGGCACTTTGCCACAACTCAAGGCATGCTAGCCGCCCTTCGGGCGTCCGGCTTATAGTGCACGTCGCGCCAGTCCAGCCAAACCGCAGGATCACAGTTTGTCCAATGCCACTCTGCCCTCTTCCTTGCGCGCACCTGCGCCTGCGTCCGGCTCGCCCCTGCGCGGCACCCTGAAAGGCGTGCTGGCGAGCCTGGTCCTGCTGCTGCTCGCCCTGCTGTTCTGGCAACTGCTCGACCAACTGCAACAAACCCGCAAAGACCAGCGTCAACACGCAATCGACTACAACGCCGACCTGGCCGAGCACATCAGCCTCAACCTGGCGCTCAATGCGCAGATCGCCCTCAACCTGCTGCCGATCGTCGAGCCGCCACAGGATGCCGAACAGCAGCAACTGCTGCTGAAGAAACTGCAACTGTCCCTGCCCGACCTGCAAAGCATCGCGCTGCTGGATGCCAAGGGCCAGCTCGTCAGCGACAGCGACGCCGACGGCCAGGACGCCGCGTGGCTCACCGAGCTGACCAGTCGCAGCCGCGGCCAGCGCTACTACTACAGCAACGCCAGCGACGGCGCGCTGGTACAACTGCTGCTGCACCAGCCCAGCGGCGCACTCAAGAGTTACTGGGTGCTGCGCCTGGCACCGACTTTCGTCCAGTCCCTGAGCCCCAGCCCCGACCAGGGCTTCCAACCGACCTGGGTCATTGAAAACCGTCAGGATCAGAAAACCCTCAGCCGCGACGACGGCAGCAGCACCCCGGTGACCACCGACGAAATAGCCAATAGCGTGCTGGTCGCGCCACTGGGCAACAGCGATTGGCAATTGCGCGGCCTGTTCGACGAACGCGCGGTGATCGAGCAACTGCTGCCGGCGTTTATCGCCAAATGCCTGCTGGGGCTGGCGTTCTCCCTGCTGCCGGTGATTGCCCTGCTGAACATGCGCCGCCGCCAGCGCCAGCTGCACGAAGGGCGTCGGCGCTACCAGGACATTTTCGAAGGTACCGGGGTCGCCCTCTGCGTCCTGGATATTTCCGGGCTGCCGGCGTTTCTCGACAAGGCCCAGCTGCACGACAGCGAACAACTCAAGGCCTGGCTGGAGCACAACCCACAGCAGCGGCAGCTGCTGCTTGAAGAACTGCGCGTCACCGAAGTCAATCAGGTGGCCTTGCGGCTACTTAATGTCGACTCCTGCGAACAGACCTGGAAGCTGCTGATCGAAGGCAGCCCGCTCAACAGCAGCGCCATCGGCAACCAGCTGCTGGAAACCGTGATCAACCAGCACAAACAGCTGGAGCTGGAAATCCGCCTCAGCGACGCCCAGGGCCACGACCAGCACCTGTGGCTGGTGCTGCGCCTGCCGGAAGACCCCGCCGACTATCGGGCGGTGATCCTCAGCATCAGCGACATCACCAGCCGCAAGCTCATCGAGCTGTCGCTGCTGGAGCGCGAAGGTTTCTGGTCGGACGTGGTGCGTACCGTGCCGGACCACCTTTATGTGCAGGACGTCATCAGCCAGCGGATGATCTTCAGCAACCACCACCTGGGCCAGACCCTCGGCTACAACAAGACCGAGCTGCACCAGATGGGCGAGTACTTCTGGGAAATCCTCCTGCATCCGGAGGACGCCGACCTCTACCACCGGTTGCGCCAGGAACAGCGGCATGCCGGCTACCTGCAGTTGCTGCAATGCCATTTGCGCTTTCGCCACCGCAGCGGCCAATGGCGCTGTTTCGACATCCGCGAACAGGCCCTGGCGCGGGACAAGTACGACCAGGTCACGCGCATCATCGGCGTGGCCAAGGACATCACCGACCAGATCGAGGCCAGCGAATCCCTGCGTGACAGCGAGCGCCGCTACCGCATGCTCGCCGAAAGCATCAGCGACGTGATTTTCTCCACCGACAGCAAGATGGCCCTCAACTATGTCAGCCCCTCGGTGCAGTCGGTACTGGGCTATGACGCCGAGTGGATCTTCCAGAACGGCTGGCAATCGACCATCGCCAACCCGCAACAGCTGACCGGCATCTACGCCCTGATGGAGCGGATCAGCAAGGCCCTGGACAAACCCGAGCAACTGGCGCAATTGCGCAACCAGGTACAGACCCAGTTGTTCCTGTTCGACTGCCTGCGGGCCGACGGGCGCAAGATTCCGATCGAGTTGCGCCTGGTGCTGGTCTGGGACGAACACGGCGCCTTCGAAGGCGTGCTCGGGGTCGGCCGCGATATCAGCCAGCAGCGCCGCGCGGAAAAAGACCTGCGCATGGCGGCCACGGTATTCGAGCACTCGACCTCGGCGATCCTGATCACCGACCCGGCGGGCTACATCGTCCAGGCCAACGAGGCGTTCAGCCGGGTCAGCGGCTACGCGGTGTCCCAGGTGCTCGACCAGTTGCCGAACATGCTCACCGTCGACGAACAGCAGGAAGCCCACCTGCGTTATGTGCTCAAGCAGTTGCACCAGCACAGCACCTGGGAAGGCGAGGTCTGGCTCAAGCGCCGCAACGGCGAGCACTATCCGGCCTGGGTCGGCATCACCGCGGTGCTCGATGACGAAGGCGACCTGGCCAGCTACGTGTGCTTCTTCACCGACATCAGCGAACGCAAGGCCAGCGAGCAGCGCATTCACCGCCTGGCCTATTACGACGCCCTGACCCACCTGCCCAACCGCACGCTGTTCCAGGACCGCCTGCACACCGCCCTGCAATCGGCGGAGCGGCAGAAGTCCTGGGTGGTGCTGATGTTCCTCGACCTGGACCGCTTCAAACCGATCAACGACTCCCTGGGCCACGCCGCGGGCGACCGCATGCTCAAGGAAATGGCCACCCGCCTGCTCGATTGCGTCGACGATGACGACACCGTGGCACGCATGGGCGGCGATGAGTTCACCTTGCTCCTGCAACCGCGGACCAGCCGCGAAATCGCCCTGAACCGGGCGATCCACGTCGCCGAGCAGATTCTCGCCAGCCTGGTGAAACCGTTCGTGCTCGAGGGCCGTGAGTTCTTCGTCACCGCCAGTATCGGCATCGCCCTCAGCCCGCAGGACGGCAACGAGCTGAGCCAGCTGATGAAAAACGCCGACACCGCGATGTACCACGCCAAGGAACGCGGCAAAAACAACTTCCAGTTCTACCAGGCCGACATGAACGCCAGCGCCCTGGAGCGCCTGGAGCTGGAAAGCGACCTGCGCCACGCCTTGGAACAGCAGGAATTCATCCTGTACTACCAGCCGCAGTTCAGCGGCGACGGCAAGCGCCTGACCGGCGCCGAGGCCCTGCTGCGCTGGCGCCATCCGCGGCGCGGGCTGGTACCGCCGGGGGACTTCATTCCGGTGCTCGAAGAACTGGGGTTGGTGGTGGATGTCGGCGACTGGGTGATCAGCGAAGCCTGTCGCCAACTCAAGGCCTGGCACCAGGCCAAGGTCCGGGTGCCGAAGGTCTCGGTGAACATCTCGGCCCGCCAGTTCTCCGATGGCCAGTTGGGCATGCGGATCGCCACCATCCTCAAGGACACCGGCCTGCCGCCGGCCTGCCTGGAGCTGGAACTGACCGAAAGCATCCTGATGCGCGAAGTCAGCGAGGCGATGCAGATCCTCGACGGCCTGAAGAACCTCGGCCTGAGCATCGCGGTCGACGACTTCGGCACCGGCTATTCATCGCTGAACTACCTCAAGCAGTTCCCCATCGACGTGTTGAAGATCGACCGCACCTTCGTCGACGGCCTGCCGTCCGGCGAGCAGGACGCGCAGATCGCCCGCGCCATCATCGCCATGGCCCACAGCCTGAACCTGGCGGTGATCGCCGAGGGCGTGGAAACCCATGAGCAGCTGGACTTCCTGCGCGAACACGGTTGCGACGAAGTCCAGGGTTACCTGTTCGGCCGGCCGATGCCGGCCAACAGCTTCGAAGGGCAGTTCAGCAACGACGCGCTGTTCATGTTCGATTGATCCCGCCAACCTCGCCTTCCCTGTAGCCGCTGCCGCAGGCTGCGATAAGGCCGAAGGCCTTCAGTGGCCTCNGATCGCAGCCTGCGGCAGCGGCTACAGGGTTCAGCCTGGACGGCTCATGAACACCACTTGTCTGCGACATGATGTCCTTTCATATGCCATCTAAAACCCGTTGGGTTAGAATGCCCCCCTTTTCTGCCCCGATCCTTGAGGACCGCCATGTTCAGCCGTGATTTGACTATTGCCAAGTACGACGCCGATCTCTTTGCCGCCATGGAGCAAGAAGCCCAGCGCCAGGAAGAGCACATTGAGCTGATCGCTTCGGAAAACTACACCAGCCCTGCGGTGATGGAAGCTCAAGGCTCGGTGCTGACCAACAAATACGCCGAGGGTTACCCAGGCAAGCGTTACTACGGCGGCTGCGAATACGTCGACGTGGTTGAGCAGCTGGCCATCGACCGTGCCAAGGAACTGTTCGGCGCCGACTACGCCAACGTCCAGCCGCACGCCGGCTCGCAAGCCAACGCCGCCGTTTACCTGGCGCTGCTGTCGGCTGGCGACACCATCCTGGGCATGAGCCTGGCCCACGGCGGTCACCTGACCCACGGCGCCAGCGTTTCCTCCTCCGGCAAGCTGTACAACGCCATCCAGTACGGCATCGATGCCAACGGCCTGATCGACTACGACGAAGTCGAGCGCCTGGCGGTCGAGCACAAGCCGAAAATGATCGTGGCCGGTTTCTCTGCCTACTCGCAGGTCCTGGACTTCCCACGCTTCCGCGAAATCGCCGACAAGGTCGGTGCCTACCTGTTCGTCGACATGGCTCACGTAGCCGGTCTGGTCGCCGCTGGCGTCTACCCGAACCCGGTGCCTTTCGCCGACGTGGTAACCACCACTACCCACAAGACCCTGCGCGGTCCACGTGGCGGCCTGATCCTGGCTCGCGCCAACGCCGACATCGAGAAGAAGCTGAACTCCGCAGTATTCCCGGGTGCCCAGGGCGGCCCGCTGGAGCACGTGATCGCAGCCAAGGCGATCTGCTTCAAGGAAGCGCTGCAGCCTGAGTTCAAGGCCTACCAGCAACAAGTGGTGAAGAACGCCCAGGCCATGGCCGGCGTGTTCATCGAGCGCGGTTTCGACGTGGTTTCCGGCGGTACTCAGAACCACCTGTTCCTGCTGTCGCTGATCAAGCAGGAAATCTCCGGTAAAGATGCCGATGCCGCTCTGGGCAAGGCCTTCATCACCGTGAACAAGAACTCCGTGCCAAACGACCCACGCTCCCCGTTCGTCACCTCCGGCCTGCGCTTCGGCACTCCGGCAGTGACCACTCGCGGCTTCAAGGAAGCCGAGTGCAAGGAACTGGCTGGCTGGATCTGCGACATCCTGGCCGACCTGAACAACGAAGCGGTGATCGACGCCGTTCGTGAGAAAGTCAAAGCCATCTGCAAGAAGCTGCCGGTATACGGCGCCTGATTCGCAGAACGTTGCATGAGAAGCCCGGCCTTAGCGCCGGGCTTTTTTTCGCCTGCGAATTGTCTGGCCCGCTATTTGTAGCCGCTGCCGCAGGCTGCGATCGGCCACGCAGTGGTCGTGCTCTTGGGATCGCAGGAAGGCCTTCGGCCTTATCGCAGCCTGCGGCAGCGGCTACAGGAACAGCACCACTGGTCAGACCGGTCATGCCAATTTTCGGATTTACCCTTGTATTCGCGGGAAAATCGGGCATAGACTGCGCCTGCACTGGACATACCGGTAAGACCACAATAATTAAGTCCCGAATCTGATGCGCTCCGCGCACGGCAGCCGGGACACCGACCAGGATTCCCCTCATGCTCAGATGGTGCTCGCGTTCGATTTTCCTCCAGGTAGTCCTCGGACTGATGCTCGGCATCGTGTGCGGACTGACACTCCCCGAATACTCCTCGCAACTCAAGCCACTGGGCGATGCCTTTATCAAGCTGATCAAGATGCTGATCGGCCTGATCGTCTTCTGTGTGGTGGTCAGTGGCATCTCCGGCGCCGGCGACCTGAAAAAGGTCGGACGCATCGGGCTCAAATCGGTCATCTACTTCGAAGTCCTGACCACCATCGCCCTGGTGATCGGCCTGGTCTTCGCCTTCACCACCGGCATCGGCAGCGGCGCCAATATCCATCTGGAGCAGCTGTCCGCCGCCGACATGGGCGATATCGCCCAGCGCAGCCAGCACATGCACGGCACCTCCGATTTCCTGATGGGGCTGATCCCCAACTCGGTCCTGGGCGCCTTCGCCGAAAACAACATCCTGCAGGTGCTGCTGTTCTCCGTGCTGTTCGGCAGCGCGTTGAACCTGGTGGGCGAAGCCGCTTCCGGCATCTCGCGGCTGATCAACGAACTCAGCCACATCATCTTCCGCATCATGGGCATGATCGTGCGCCTGGCGCCGATCGGCGTGTTCGGCGCCATCGCCTTCACCACCAGCAAGTACGGCCTGGACTCGCTGCAGCACCTGGGCAGCCTGGTGGGCCTGTTCTACCTGACCTGCTTCGCTTTCGTGGCGATCATTCTCGGGGTGGTGATGCGCTGTTCCGGCCTGCGTATGCTGCCCTTCCTCAAATACCTGCGCGAAGAGCTGCTGATCGTCCTCGGCACCGCCTCCTCCGACGCCGTATTGCCACAGATCATGCGCAAACTGGAGCACCTGGGCATCGGCAGCTCCACGGTCGGCCTGGTCATTCCCACGGGTTACTCGTTCAACCTCGACGGGTTCTCGATCTACCTGACCCTGGCCATCGTCTTCATCGCCAATGCCACCGGTACTCCGTTGTCGACGTCCGACCTGCTGACCATCCTGCTGGTGTCACTGATCACCTCCAAAGGCGCCCACGGGATTCCCGGCTCGGCGCTGGTGATCCTGGCCGCCACCCTGACGGCGATCCCGGCCATCCCGGTGGTGGGCCTGGTGCTGGTGCTGGCGGTGGACTGGTTCATGGGCATCGGCCGGGCGCTGACCAACCTGATCGGCAACTGCGTCGCCACCGTGGCCATTGCCCGCTGGGAAAGAGACATCGATATTCAACGGGCCAACAAAGTCCTGAGCGGCCAGCAGGGCTATGGTTTCCAACCGCGAAAACCGCTGCCCGGCACGCAGCAGCAGGAGTTCTGAGGCATGCCTTGTGCCTGTCGCCGGCAGGCACAACAATCAGCGCCTGCCATGGGCCTCATCCGCCATATTCCAGGGAGTGAACAGTGATCACCTCGTCAACGGTTGTAAATTCAGTGGTAGAAAAGCTGCGGGCGGCCTTGGCCCGTGGCCAATGGCGCTCCGGCGACATGCTGCCGGGGCAACGTGAATTGGCCGAGCAGCTGGGCATCAGCCGCCCGAGCCTGCGCGAGGCGGTGACTGTTCTGGAAACCCTGGGCCTGGTGCGTTCCATGCCCGGCAAAGGCGTGGTGGTGCTGGAGGCCAGCCTCAACGAACAACCGGCCAGCGACAGCGGCGTGGCGGGCGCCAGCCTCGAGGACGTGCTGCAACTGCGCTACACCCTCGAACCCTTCATCGTCGGCCTGGTGGCGCAGTCCATCAGCAGCAAGGAAGTGGGCCAGCTGCGCCTGACCCTGATGGACATGCGCGAGGCCCTGGAGGCCAACGACAGCGAAGCCGGGATGAACGCCTACATCGCCTTCCATGAAGAGCTGTTCACCCTGACCTCCAACCCGATCTTCCAGAACGTGGTGCAGCAGACCAGCAACGCCCTGAAGCAGAGCGCGGAGATCCTGCGCAACTCGCCGGAGCACCTGGCCGAACGCCTGGAAGAAAACGAAGCGGTGGTCCGGGCGATCCGCAACAAGAACAGCGCGCTGGCCAGTGCCGAAATGCGCCGGCACATCCTCAAGGAAGGCCAGCGCATGGGCATCGAGCTGAACATCCCGGACGACCATCTGGGCAACTGAGCCGCACCCACACTTTCGTATCGGTAACCGGACTGGAGACAGGCCATGGCCAGCTACGCCTTGAATAAACTTGCATTCCCCCTCCCCGGTGCCCTGCCACGGCGCCGCACCGGCGAGAAAAAACTGTTGGTCGACGATGTCTATCCGCAGATTTTCGATGCCATTCTCGAACAACGCATCGCCCCCGCCAGCCGTTTCACCGAAGACAGCCTCGGCGAAGTGTTCGGGGTCAGCCGCAGCATCATTCGCCAGGTCCTGGCGCGCTTGTCCCACCAGCAGGTGATCATCCTGCGGCCCAACCACCGGCCTCAGGTAGCAGCGCCCGATCATGAACAAACGCGGCAGATCCTGCACGCCCGCCGCCTGACGGAAATCACCCTGGTCCGGCTCGCCTGCCAGCAACCGGCACCGCGCAACCTCAAGCGCCTGCGGGAATTGATCGCCGCTGAACGCGACTGCATCGACCGCGGTTTGCGTGGCCCAGCGATCCGTCTGTCCGGCGAGTTCCACCTGCAATTGGCCGAGGTGGCCGGCAACGCGCCGCTGGCGCATTTCCTCGGCAGCCTGGTGCCGCTGACTTCACTGGCAATCGCCCACCATGAAAGCCGTATCTGCAGCCATTGCGCCTGGCAGGAGCACGCGGCGATTGTCGATGCCATCGAAGACGGTGACGTAAAGGCCGCGGTCGCCTTGATGACCGGGCACTTGGATCACCTGGAGGAAAGGCTGCTCAAGGCCAGTGCAGGATCGAAATAACGCGCTGAGCCTGAGATCGTTTCGCGAGCAAGCTCGCTCCTACAGGNTGTCCCCCATGTAGGAGCGAGCTTGCTCGCGATAACGCCGGTACAGACACTATAACGACCCTAGTGCGCCGCCATCCGCGTGAACCCGGCCCGGATCTTCTCTTCCGGCAGATCGTCGGCAATGAACACAATCACGCTTTCCCGCGCCTCGCCTTCGGCCCACTCGGTATCCCAGTCGAAACCGTACAGCTTGAGCACGCCCTGGAACACCAGGCGCCGCGGCTCGCCGGCAATGTTCAGCACGCCCTTGTAACGCAGCAGCTGCTTGCCGTGTTCTTCCAGCAGTTCGTTCATGAACTCGCTGAGCCGGTCGATATCCAGCGGCGCGTCGGTACGCAGCACCAGGCTGGAAATACGATCGATGGAAGGCGCCTTGCTCACCGGGCGCAGACTGACACCGCCCCCCAGGTCGGCATTCAGGTTGAAGCCGCGCACATCCAGCAGCTCGGCCAGATCAATGCGGCCATGCTCGACCACACGGATCGGCGCACGGCGGTTGATCCGGGTCAGGCGCTCGCTCAGCGCATTGAAAGTGGGCTCGTCCACCAGGTCACGCTTGCTCACCAGCAGGCGGTCGGCGAAGCCGATCTGGGCCTGGGCAATGGTCTGGGTCAGGTGATGCTCGGCGTGCTTGGCGTCCACCAGGGTGATGATGCCGTCGAGGATGTAACGCTCGCGCAGCTCTTCGTCGATGAAGAAGGTCTGGGCCACGGGCGCCGGATCGGCCAGCCCGGTGCATTCGATCACCAGCCGGTCGAAGGCGATCTCGCCACTGTCCAGCCGCTCAAGCAGCAGGTACAGCGCCTTGGTCAGATCGGTGTGGATGGTGCAGCAGACGCAGCCATTGGACAGCGTCATCACTTGCACCGGCTCGTCGCCCAGCAACTGGGTGTCGATACCGGCGTCGCTGAATTCGTTTTCGATCACGGCGATTTTCAGGCCGTGCTCGGCCTTGAGCAGATGACGCAGCAAGGTGGTCTTGCCGGCGCCGAGGAAACCGCTGAGAACGGTGACGGGGATTGGAGAGGACAAAAGCGGTTCTCCTGATAAATGGGAACGCAAAAACAACTGTAGGAGCGAGCTTGCTCGCGAAGAACTCAAGGACACCGCATGCGTTCAGAATGAACTCGGCGTCTTTAGGTTTTTCGCGAGCAAGCTCGCTCCTACAGAGACACTAACGAATCAACAGCATTTCGGCCCGGCTTTGCCGCCGTACCGCGCTTCCTGGCGTTCCCGGAAGAACGCCTCGTACGACATCACCGGCTTGTCCGGGTGCTTGGTCTGCATATGCTCGACGTAGTTGTCGTAGTCGGGCATGCCGACCATCAGGCGCGCGGCCTGACCGAGGTATTTACCGAGGCGACTCAGGTCATTGAACACGATTGCAATCCTCGATTACGCATCCGGCAGTGCATGGAATGGCGATTCTTTATCCGTGCGTTCTTTTTTACCCCAGGCGGAGATACCCACCTTGAGTGCGTAGAACAGGATGCTGAATACCACCAGCAGGAACAGCACCGTCAGCGTGGCGTTGGTGTAGGCGTTGAAGATCACGTGCTGCATCTGCGTGATGTCCTTGGCCGGTGCGAGGATCTGACCATTGGCCAGGGCATCGCTGTACTTCTTGGCCAGGGCCAGGAAACCGACTGCCGGGTTGGCGTCGAACAGCTTGATGAGGCCCGCGGTGGTGGTGCAGATCAGCAGCCAGGTGGCTGGCAGCAAGGTCACCCAGATGTAGCGTTGACGCTTCATCTTGATCAGCACCACGGTGCCGAGCATCAGCGCGATACCCGCCAGCATCTGGTTGGAGATGCCGAACAGCGGCCACAGGGTGTTGATGCCACCCAGCGGATCGATCACGCCCTGGTACAGCAGGTAACCCCAGAGGGCCACGCAGCCGGCGGTGGCGATCAGGTTGGCGGTCCAGGACTCGGTGCGTTTCAGTGCTGGCACGAAGGAGCCCAGCAGGTCCTGCAGCATGAAACGACCGGCACGGGTACCGGCGTCCACCGCGGTCAGGATGAACAGCGCTTCGAACAGGATCGCGAAGTGGTACCAGAACGCCATGGTGTTCTCGCCCGGCAGCACCGTGTGCAGGATCTGCGCGATACCGACCGCCAGGGTCGGCGCACCGCCGGCACGGGCCAGGATGGTGGTTTCACCAATGTCCTTGGCCACTGCTTGCAGGGCGTCCGGAGTAATGGCGAAACCCCAGCTGCTGACCGTCTGCGCCACGGTGACCACGTCACCGCCGACGATGGCCGCCGGGCTGTTCATGGCGAAGTACACGCCAGGCTCGATCACCGAAGCGGCGACCATCGCCATGATGGCCACGAAGGACTCCATCAGCATGCCGCCGTAACCGATGTAACGGGCGTTGGTTTCGTTATCCAGCAGCTTCGGCGTGGTCCCGGAAGAGATCAGCGCGTGGAAGCCGGACACCGCGCCACAGGCGATGGTGATGAACAGGAACGGGAACAGGCCGCCTTTCCAGACCGGGCCGGTGCCGTCGGTGAACTGGGTCAGCGCCGGCATTTTCAGCTCGGGCATGGTGATCAGGATGCCGATCGCCAGGGCGATGATGGTCCCGATCTTGAGGAAGGTCGACAGGTAGTCGCGAGGCGCCAGGATCAGCCATACCGGCAGCACCGCGGCGACGAAACCGTAGCCGATCAGCATCCAGGTGATCTGCACGCCGGTGAAGGTGAAGGCCTTGGACCACACGGGGTCCGCGGCAATCTGGCCCCCCAGCCAGATCGAGCCCAGCAGCAGGAGCACGCCGATGATGGAGATTTCACCGATGCGGCCCGGGCGGATGTAGCGCATGTAGACGCCCATGAACATCGCGATCGGGATGGTCGCCATCACCGTGAAGATGCCCCACGGACTCTCGGCCAGGGCCTTGACCACGATCAGCGCCAGCACCGCGAGGATGATGATCATGATCAGGAAGCAGCCGAACAGCGCGATGGTCCCCGGGATCCGGCCCATTTCCTCACGGACCATGTCGCCCAGGGAGCGGCCGTTGCGCCGGGTGGACATGAACAGGACCATGAAGTCCTGCACCGCCCCCGCCAGCACCACCCCGGCAATCAGCCAGAGCGTGCCGGGCAGATAGCCCATCTGCGCCGCCAGTACCGGCCCCACCAGCGGGCCCGCGCCGGCGATGGCCGCGAAGTGGTGACCGAAGAGAATGTGCTTGTTGGTCGGAACATAGTCCAGACCGTCGTTGTTGAGCACGGCGGGGGTGGCCCGGCGCGCATCGAGCTGCATCACGTTGTTAGCGATGAACAGGCTGTAGTAACGGTATGCGACCAGATAGATGGCCACGGCAGCGACCACGATCCACAAGGCGTTGATCGCCTCGCCTCGGCGCAATGCCACTACGCCGAGGGCGCACGCTCCTACGATTGCCAGCACCAGCCAGGGTAAGTGGCGTAGCGGGCTATTATTATTTTTCATTTTATTATTCCAGCCAGGGTGGACAAGAAAGACAGCCACCGGGAGTTTAGCGCTACTGGCCCCAAAGACCACCCCCCACGTTGGTCTAGAGCGTCCTTTTGAGTTTTTTCCTAGGTTTTGCACCGCCGCGGTGCAACCGCCCCTGTAGCACTGAACCACCCGGGCGAAAAAGCGGTCGCACCTGTAAGGACTCGTCGTCTGGAGTGCCCATGTCCTCGCCACCCGATGGACCGCTGCTGTCACCGCCGCTGCTGTATCTGCTGTTCCTGGTGGTGGCGCTGTTGCTTGCCGACGCTGTGCCCCTGCCGGTCCCGGTCAACGGCTGGCTGCGCACCCTGGCCCTGCTGTTGATTATCGGCGGCCAGGGCCTGTCGTTCTGGGCGATGTGGTGTCTCAGGCAACGGCACACCACCAGCAGCAATCTCGGCGAACCCCGGCGCCTGCTGTGCGACGGCCCGTTCGCGATCTCGCGCAACCCCATCAATCTCGGCGACACCCTGGGTTACTGCGCCATCGCCCTGTTGCTGGGCAGCCTGTGGCCGTGGCTGCTGTTGCCGCTGCTGATTTACCTGATGAACCTGACGGTGATCCGGCCGGACGAGATCCGCCTGCTGGAGTTGTTCGGCGACCGCTACCGTGACTATTGCCGCAAGGTGCGCCGCTGGCTGTAGCGGTGGGAGCGCACCCGGGTCTGGTCTATAGTCATTTCACCATGCAGAGGGGCAGCTCATGAGCGAACACCATTCCGATCGTCGTCGTTTCAAACGCATCGCCTTCGATGCCCGCACCGAACTGAGCCAGGGCCCTCATCGCTGGTCCGTGCAGTTGGTCGATCTCTCGCTCAAGGGCATGCTGATCCAGCGTCCTGATCCCTGGCTGGGGGACGAAAGCCAACCGTTCGAGGCCGATATCCATTTGAGCGATGACGCCGAAGTGCGCATGGACGTGCAGCTGGCGCACGACGATCACGGCCAGCTGGGCTTCGTCTGCCTGCATATAGACCTGGAATCGATCGAACACCTGCGCCGGCTGATCGAACTCAACCTCGCCGACCCGCAGGAACTGGAGCGCGAGCTGGGGGCGCTGCTGGAGGTTTGAGCGCCCGCCGCTTCCCGCCAGCCGCTCAGGGGAACGCCGAGGGCTCGGGGAATTCGCTTTCCATATCCCAATAACCGGGCTGTTGCCGACTGGCGGCGGTCCACTGCCCGTCCACCCAGCGATAGATCCGGTAGGTGGTCACAAAATCGTCACCCTCGCTGGCAGGCGCCGAAGACACTTGGGCAATCGCCTCGGTAGCGTCCGCCGCCGCTGGAAGGATCTGCCAGGCCGCCTTGCCGGTCTGGGCCAACCCCAGCGGACGCTGCTCCCCGTCTTCGTCGCGATAGACAACCGGCTCCAGCCGGCTTCGGGTCGGCGCCAGGAGCTGCGTGGCCGGACCGCTGTAGCTGCCCAGCGGAGCCGTCTGATCGACGGTGAGGAAAAACGCCGGGTATGGCAGGCCGCTGAGCGGCGCCTTTTCCACCTTCGCCAGCGGATAGCCCAGGGACTGCTCGGCAAGCACTTCGCCGACCTCCGATACCAGGCGTACCCGGGCCTCCAGTTGCGGCTGATGTTCGCTGTCCGTCGACTCGTCGAAGGTTTCTTCGTCCAGGCCGTTGCCCCAACTCTGCGCGTGCAATTGCGCGGTGATGCGCCGGTCTTCCAGCACCTCGAGCACCGTGCCGTCGCCCACCAGCAACTCCTGGGCGATCCGATAACCCTGCGGCGCATCCTCCTGGCTGGCTACAGCCAGGCCGCTGCCCCACAACAACGCAAAACCGAGGGCACCCAGGCCCGCTCCTGTCATCCGCATGAACTGCATCCTTTCAGTGGCACAAGGGTTATTCGAACAGCGCATCCAGCGCCTGCTCCAGACGAGTTACCGCAATGATCCGCAGGCCCTGTGGCGGCTCTTTCGGGGCATTGCCCTTGGGCACGATGGCCCGTTTGAAGCCGTGCTTGGCCGCTTCCTTGAGGCGCTCCTGGCCACTCGGCACCGGGCGCACTTCGCCGGACAGGCCGACTTCGCCGAACACCAGCAAGTCGTGGGGCAAGGGCCGGTTGCGCAGGCTGGACATCACTGCCGCCATCAGCGCCAGGTCGGACGCGGTTTCCAGCACCTTGACCCCGCCGACCACGTTGAGGAACACGTCCTGATCGTGGGTCGGGATGCCGCCATGGCGATGCAGCACCGCCAGCAGCATCGCCAGGCGATTCTGGTCCAGACCCAGGGTGACCCGCCGCGGGTTGGCCAGGTGGCTGTCATCCACCAGCGCCTGGACTTCCACCAGCATCGGCCGGGTGCCTTCCCAGGTGGCCATGACCACGCTGCCCGGAACTTCTTCCTGGGCACGGGTGAGAAAGATCGCCGAAGGGTTGGAAACCTCTTTCAGGCCGCGATCGGTCATGCCGAACACGCCCAGCTCGTTGACCGCGCCGAAGCGGTTCTTCACCGCCCGCAGCAAGCGCAGGCGGCCGTCGGATTCACCTTCGAAATACAGCACAGTGTCGACCATATGCTCGAGGACCCGCGGCCCGGCCAGCGCGCCCTCCTTGGTCACGTGGCCCACCAGGAAGATCGCCGTGCCGCTCTGCTTGGCGTAGCGCACCAGCAGCGCCGCGCTTTCGCGCACCTGGGAAACACCGCCGGGGGCCGATTGCAACTGCTCGGTGAAGATGGTCTGGATCGAGTCGATCACCATGACCTTGGGCTTCTCCAGCCGGGCCGTGGCGATGATGGTTTCAATACAGGTTTCGGTCATCACCCGCAGCTGGTCCTGGGGCAGGCCCAGGCGCCGGGCACGCATCGCCACCTGTTGCTGCGATTCCTCGCCGGTGACGTAGAGCGCCGCCATGCGGGTGGCGATGTTGCACAGGGTCTGCAGCAGAATGGTCGACTTGCCGATCCCCGGGTCGCCGCCGATCAGCACCACCGAACCGTCGACCAGCCCGCCGCCAAGCACCCGGTCCAGCTCGCCGGAAGCCGTGGAAAAGCGCGGGATCTCTTCGACGCTGACCTCGGCCAGGGTCTTGATCTGCGCCTGCTGGCCGGCCCAACCGGTGCGACCGCTGGGGGCCGCGGCGCCGCCGCTTTCCACCATGGTTTCGGTCAGGGTGTTCCAGGCTCCGCATTCACCGCACTGGCCGGCCCACTTGGGAAAGGTTGCGCCGCACTCGGTGCAGCCGTACATGCGCTTGGCCTTGGCCATCTGATCCCCCGGCAAAAACCGCGATGATAGCTCAGCTGGAGCGGATCAGCGCGGCGCGGCCGTGTGGATTTCACCGTCGGCCAGACGCGCGGCGCTGTTGCCCAGCGGATCTTCGGCATTCAGGTCGGCACCTTTGGTCGCCAGGGCATCGAGCAGCTCCACCCGCTTGAACAGCCCGGCGTACATGGCTGCGGTCTGGCCGGCGCCGTTGCGCTGGTCGGGGTTGCAGTCGGTGGCCAGCAGGCGCCGGGCGATCTTCACCTCGCCCTTGAAAATGGCGCCCATCAGCGCCGTATTGCCTCTTTTATCCTGGGTACAGGCGTTGGCACCGGCGGCCAGCAAACGCTCCACCGCCGGCCCCTGGCCGTGATACGCCGCAAGGATCAGGGCGGTGTAGCCCTTCTCGTCCTGGGTATCGAGGGAATAACCGGCCTCGATAAAGGTATCGAGCATCTCGACGTCGCCGCGACGGGCCGCATCGAAGTAGTAATTCTGTAACTGGGCTTTGACCGCCGCCGGGTCCGTGGGGACCGGTTGCTCGGCATAAGCGCCCAGCGAGCAGGCGGCCAGCAGCAGCGAAATGAACAAGCGCATGGTGCGACTCCCTTGCCTTGCAAAAACCTGTAGGAGCGAGGCTTGCCCGCGATGACTTCGGCCCGGGCAAATGCGTTCGTCAGGGAGAACGCAGTCACCGGTATTGGGGCCGCTGCGCGGCCCATCACGGGCAAGCCTCGATCCTACAGAAAGGGAAGCGTCACGCCTGGGCGTGACGCTGGTTGAGGTTAATCCGACAGCTTGGCGGCCAGGGCCTTGACCCGGGCCAGGTCGCCCTTGGCCACCTTGGTCACTCCGGTGCCGTACTCGGGGTCGGCCTTGTAGAGGAACGACAGCATGATGTGCTTGCTCTCGTCATCGGTGGTCGCCAGGGAGCCGCCAAAGTTCTCGATCAAGTCCTGACGCTCCTTCTGGCTCAGCGAGCGATACAGATCGCCGGCCTGCTTGAAGTTCTGCTCGCGCTGGATCTTCGCCTGCTGGGTACTGCCACTCAGCGCTAACTGGCTGTAACGCGCGCTTTGCGGTTCTTCACGCGGCATCAGGCGGCTCGGCTGGTAGTTCACGCCGGTGCTGGTGCTACCGATGTTCATCGCGCCGTCCTGGTTGCCGTTGTTCACCGCGACTTTCGGCGCGTTGATCGGCAATTGCAGGGCGTTGGCGCCCAGGCGGTACAGCTGGGTATCGGCATAGGAGAACACCCGACCTTGCAGCAGGCGGTCTTCCGACGGCTCGATGCCCGGCACCAGGTTGGCCGGAGCCATGGCTACTTGTTCGGTTTCCTGGAACACGTTGGCCGGGTTGCGGTTGAGCACCATCTGCCCGACCTTGCGCTCAGGCACACCCGGCCAGATCTTGGTGGCATCCAGCGGGTCGAAATCGAACTTGGCCAGATCTTCCGGCTTCAGGACCTGGACATACAGGTCCCATTTCGGGAAATCGCCCTTGTTGATATGGGTGACCAAGTCATTGGTCATATGGCTGTAATCACGCCCCTGCACCTCGACCACTTGTTTGGGATCGAGGTTGTTGATGCCCTGCAAACTCTTCCAGTGAAACTTCACGTAATGCACTTCGCCCTTGGCATTCACCAACTTGTAGGCGTGCACGCCATTACCGTCCATTTCCCGGTAACTGGCCGGAGTACCGGAATTGGAATACAACTCGGTCAGGGTCCGGGTGGCTTCCGGAACATGGGAGAAGAAATCGAAGCGACGGGAATCGTCATCCAGGTTGGTGCGCGGATCAGGTTTGAACGCATGAACCATGTCCGGGAATTTGATCGCGTCACGAATAAAGAAAGTCGGGAAGTTGTTGCCGACCAGATCCCAGTTGCCATCGGCGGTATAGAACTTGGTGGCAAAACCGCGCGGGTCACGCAGGGTTTCCGGCGAATGATTGCCGTGCACTACCGCGGAGAAACGCACGAATACCGGCGTTACCTGGCCGGCGGCGAAGACCTTGGCCTTGGTCAGGTCGCTCAGGCTGTCGGTCACGGTGAAGGAACCATGGGCACCGGTGCCACGGGCATGCACCACCCGCTCTGGAATGCGCTCGCGATCGAAGCGCTGGAGCTTCTGGATCAACTGCACGTCCTGCAGCAATACCGGCCCGGTAGCGCCCGCGGTCTGCGAGTTCTGGTTATCGCCCACCGCGGCCCCGTTATCGCGGGTCAGAGTGGCGGCCTGTACGGAAAGAGAAAGCATACTGGCGGCGAGTACGCCCACTATGCGTCGTTGGGAAAAAGTCCCAAGGCCAATGATCATGGTCATGTTTTATTCCTCTGGTTTTAATCAAACGCATCCAGGTGCGCCATTCAGAGGCTAGTGACCAAAGAGTCGAAATCTAAATAGAAAGGTCGCAACAGTCCGATTGAGAAAATATTCTGGTATGAAAGAAGAAGTGCGGGTATTTCGCGCGCGATTGATGGCACTTTGTAAACTATTTGCCGTTAACTCGGTCGATAACTCCGAACGCTGTAATCCGTTGCTTCAAGCAAGATGCCTTTTGCTGAATTACACTGCGTTCACCAACCTCATCTGTAACAAGGAATAACCTATGGGCGTGCTAAGTGAGTTCAAGGCCTTCGCGGTCAAAGGTAATGTGGTCGACATGGCCGTCGGTATTATCATCGGCGCCGCATTCGGCAAGATCGTTTCGTCGTTTGTGGGCGATGTGGTGATGCCGCCAATCGGCTTGCTGATCGGTGGGGTGGACTTCAGTGATCTGGCGATCACGCTCAAGGACGCAGTCGGCGAGACGCCGGCCGTGGTGCTGGCCTACGGCAAGTTCATCCAGAGCCTGATCGACTTCATCATCGTTGCCTTCGCCATCTTCATGGGCGTGAAGGTGATCAACCGCCTGAAGCGTGAAGAAGCCGTGGCACCGGCCGTGCCTACCAAGGAAGAAACGCTGCTGGGCGAGATCCGCGACCTGCTCAAGGCGCAGAACAACAAGCCCTGAGGCTGCTGCCGCAACAAAAACGGCGCCCCTGCTGGTATTGCAGGCGGCGCCGTTTTTTTACCAGTAGTTTTCCACCGCCACCTGCCCCGGCCGCCGGGTCAGGCTCAGGTGCATGTCGCGCTGCTTGAGCAGGGCGCGGGTGTCGTCGATCATCTGCGGGTTGCCGCAGAGCATCACTCGCGAGTGCTCGGCGCTCAGCGGCACGCCGGCGACGCGCTCCAGCTCGCCGCTCTCGATCAAATGGGTGATCCGCCCATTGAGGCTGCCCGGATGCAATTCCCGGGTCACCGTGGTGATGACTTGCAGCTTGTGCGCGACTTCCGCCAGATAATCGCGCTGTTTCAGCTCGGCCAGCAATTGCTGATAAGCCAGCTCCTTGGCCTCGCGCACGCTGTAGACCAGGATGATCCGCTCGAATTTCTCCCAGACTTCGAAGTCCTGGAGGATCGAAACAAAAGGTGCGATCCCGGTGCCGGTGGACAGCAACCAGAGGTCGCGGCCATCGACAAAACGGTCCAGGGTCAGATAGCCGAACGCCTGGCGGTCCACCATCAGGGTATCGCCCTCCTCCAGCCGGCTCAGTTCGCTGGTGAACTCGCCGCCGGGCACGACGATGGAGAAAAACTCGAGAAACTCGTCGAAGGGCGAAGACACCATGGAGTACGCGCGCCACACCGTGCTGCCATCGGCCTTGGTCACGCCCAGGCGGGCGAATTGCCCGGAACGAAAGCGAAAGCCCGCATCCCGCGTGGCGCGCAGGGTAAACAGGCTGGGAGTCAGGGGCTGGACGTCGAGCAAGGTCTGGCGCGTGTATTTTTCTGCACTGGCAGTCATGGCAGGCTCCAATAAGCGAATGCCCTTAGTGTCCCGCAAAGCGCGCGACAGAAACACCGGCGGTTTGTAATGGCATAGAGCGCGGGCAATCGGGCGCAAAAAAACGTACCATTGGCCCCCTCTTCGGGCAGCTGCCACGCGGCCTGCGCGCCACCTGCCCGAACGGTCCAGCCCGCATCGCGCCCCTCCCGCCGGCAGGACATTCACCGATTACCAAGAGTCCGCCCCATGCCCCTGCTCGAAAGCCCCTTTGCCCAGCTCGACCTGATCCGCCAGCCCGAACAACAGAACGAGCCCCTGCAAGCCTTCGACGCGGCGGACGAGTACCTGCTCAATCACCTGGCCGAACAGCAGCCGACGGCGGACACCCGGGTGCTGGTCCTCAACGACAGCTTCGGCGCGCTGGCGGCCAGCCTGGTCGGACGGGTGCAGGTGCGCAGCAGCGGCGATTCGTTTCTCGGCGCACTGGCGCTGGAGAAAAACCTGGTGCGCAATGGCCAGCCGTTCGACGCCGTAACGGTGGTACCGGCCAGCGAGCCGTTGACCGGGCCCTTCGACCGCGTACTGATCCGCGTGCCCAAGACCCTGGCCCTGCTGGAAGAACAGCTGATTCGCCTGCAAGGCCAACTGGCCCCGGGTGCCCAGGTGGTGGCGGCGGCGATGGTCAAGCACCTGCCGCGGGCCGCCGGCGACCTGCTGGAACGCTACATCGGTCCGGTGCAGGCTTCGCTGGCGGTGAAAAAAGCCCGTTTGCTGATCGCCATACCGGAGGCGAAAACCCCGGCGGTTTCGCCCTACCCAACCCGCTATAAGCTCGACGAGCCCGCCATCGAGCTGCTCAACCACGCCAATGTGTTCTGCCGCGAAGGCCTGGACATCGGCACCCGTGCCTTCCTTCCGCACCTGCCGAAAAACCTCGGCAAGGCCCGGGTCGCGGACCTGGGGTGCGGCAACGGCGTGCTCGCCATCGCCAGCGCCCTGCACAACCCCGACGCCCACTACACCCTGGTGGACGAATCCTTCATGGCCGTGCAATCGGCCCTGGAGAACTGGCGCGCGACCCTGGGCCAGCGCGAAGTGACCGTCCGTGCCGGCGACGGCCTGGCCGGCCAGGAGCCGCAGTCGCTGGACGTGGTGCTGTGCAACCCGCCGTTCCACCAACAGCAGGTGGTCGGCGACTTCCTCGCCTGGCGCATGTTCCAGCAGGCCCGCGAAGCCCTGGTGGTGGGCGGCGCGCTGTACATCGTCGGCAACCGCCACCTGGGTTATCACAGCAAGCTGGCGCGGCTGTTCCGCGGCGTCGAACAAGTGGCCGCCACGCCCAAGTTCGTGATCCTCAAGGCGCGCAAATAGCACCACCCTGCCCCTCTGTAGGAGCGAAGCTTGCTNNCATCGCGAGCAAGCTTCGCTCCTACGGAAGAAAGACATGGAAATATCCCCCAGGCAAAAAAAAAAACCCTCCAAAGGAGGGTTATAAAACCGTGCCGCAAGGCAACGGGATGGGATGAGCGGTGGTGAAAATCAGTGCGTGGTCAGGCCCGCGGCGTTCATGAACATGCGCATCAGGCTGGCGACGATAAACAGCGCCAGCACGCTGCCGACCCAGATCCCGGCGAGCCAGCCCAGACGCTGCCAGAGCGGTTTCTTCTCGGCTTCTTCGATTTCCTGCAATGTGGGTTTGCCAGCCATCATCGAATACTCCTTTCGCTGTGGAGACGATGGCGTCGTTCAGGACGCCATCGCGAGCAAGCTTCGCTCCTGCACAGGAGCGCGCATTGACTAGTGGTAGCCGTCTTCGTGGGTGACCTTGCCGCGGAACACGTAGTAGCTCCAGAAGGTGTAACCCAGGATGAACGGGATGATGAACAGCGTGCCCACCAGCATGAAGCCCTGGCTTTGCGGCGGCGCGGCGGCGTCCCAGATCGAGATCGACGGCGGCACTATGTTCGGCCACAGGCTGATGCCCAGGCCGCTGTAGCCGAGGAAAATCAGCACCAGGGTCAGCAGGAACGGCGTGTAGTGGGCATTGCGGGCCACGGCGCGCAGCAAGCCGTACATGGTCACCAGCACCAGGATCGGCACCGGCAGGAACCAGAACAGATTCGGCAGGGTGAACCAGCGCGAAGCGATTTCCGGGTGGGCCAGCGGCGTCCAGATACTGACGACACCGATCACCGCCAGCAGCACGAAGGCCAATGGCCGCGCCAGGTCATGCATCTGCTCCTGCAGCTTGCCTTCGGTCTTCATGATCAGCCAGGTGCAGCCGAGCAAGGCATAGGCCACTACCAGCGCGACGCCGCAGAACAGGGTGAACGGCGTGAACCAGTCCAGCGAACCGCCAGCGTACTGGCGGTCGACCACCGGCAGGCCATCGATGAAGGCGCCCAGGGCCAGACCCTGAAAGAAGGTCGCCGCCAGCGAACCGCCGATGAACGCCTTGTCCCAGATGTGGCGCTTGGCTTCCTTGGCCTTGAAGCGGAACTCGAAGGCCACGCCGCGGAAGATCAGGCCGATGAGCATCAGGATCAGCGGCATGTACAGCGCCGAGAGCACCACCGAATAGGCCAGCGGGAAGGCGCCGAACAACGCGGCACCGCCCAGGACCAGCCAGGTTTCGTTACCGTCCCAGACCGGGGCGACGGTGTTCATCATCACGTCACGGTCGCGGGCGTCCTTGACGAACGGGAAAAGAATCCCGATCCCCAGGTCGAACCCGTCCATGACCACGTACATCATGATGCCGAAGATGATGATCACGGCCCAGATCAGCGGAAGATCAATACCCATGACTCAATTCCCCTTGTTCAGGCTGGTGCCGTTGTCTTCGGCATCGTCGTCGGCGGCCGACAGCGGACGGGCCGGCGTGCGTTTCTGGCCAGGGCCACCGTGGCTGACTTCCGCGCCTTCGTTGGTCTTCGGCCCTTTGCGCACCAGGCGCATCATGTAGCCGATACCGACCCCGAACAGCGAGAAATACACCACGACAAACAGCGCCAGGGTGATGCTCATCTGCATCAGGCTGTGCCCGGACGAAGCGTCCGCGGTGCGCATCAGCCCGTAGACCACCCACGGCTGGCGGCCGATCTCGGTGGTGAACCAGCCGGCGAGGATCGCGATCAGGCCGGACGGCCCCATCCACAACGCCAGGTAGAGGAACGCACGATTCTCGTAGATGCGGTCACGCTTGCGCAGCCACAGGCTCCACAGGCCGGTGAGGATCATCAGCATGCCCAGGCCGACCATGATCCGGAACGACCAGAACACGATGGTCGAATTCGGCCGGTCTTCCGGCGGGAATTCCTTGAGCGCCGGCACCTGCTTGTCCAGCGAGTGAGTGAGGATGAGGCTGCCCAGATACGGGATCTCGACGGCGAACTTGGTCTTTTCTTCCTTCATGTCCGGCCAGCCGAACAGGATCAGCGGGGTCGGCTCGTTACCGACGTTTTCCCAGTGACCTTCGATCGCGGCGATTTTCGCCGGCTGGTGCTTGAGGGTGTTGAGACCGTGGAAGTCGCCGATCACGGCCTGGATCGGCGCGACGATCAGGGCCATCCACATCGCCATCGACAGCATGCGGCGAATTGCCGGGTTATCGCGGCCGCGCAGCAGGTGCCAGGCGGCGGACGAACCGACGAAGAACGCCGTAGCGACAAAGGCAGCCGTGGCCATGTGCGCCAGGCGGTAGGGGAACGACGGGTTGAAGACAATGGCGAACCAGTCGACCGGGATCACTCGGCCGTCGACGATTTCAAAGCCCTGGGGCGTCTGCATCCAGCTGTTGGACGAGAGGATCCAGAAGGTCGAAATCAAGGTACCGATGGCCACCATCACGGTGGAGAAGAAGTGCAGCTTGCGCCCGACCCGGTTCCAGCCGAACAGCATCACGCCGAGGAAGCCGGCTTCGAGGAAGAACGCGGTGAGCACTTCATAGGTCAGCAGCGGCCCGGTAACGGAACCGGCAAAGTCGGAGAACCGGCTCCAGTTGGTGCCGAACTGGTAGGCCATGACCAGGCCCGAGACCACCCCCATACCGAAGTTGACGGCGAAGATCTTCGACCAGAAGTGGTACAGGTCACGGTAGGTATCGTCGCGCGTCTTGAGCCACAAACCTTCGAGCACCGCCAGGTAGCTCGCCAGACCAATGGTGATGGCGGGGAACAGGATGTGGAACGAGATGGTGAACGCGAACTGAATTCGGGCGAGATCTAGCGCCTCCAAACCGAACATAAGCTTTCCTCTGTCAGGTAATACCGGCTGCCGGCTGGAGGCCTGCACCCACTGCCCCCACGGATCTGGAGTGTGGCGAATTCGAATTCGTTCTTTTTAAACCCATCGCAACGCAGGGAGTCTGGCCATCTGGCCGCCAGACCCAACCTTGGGAAAAGGTTTTGATCTGGATCAATCAACGCTGAAAGAGTAGTCGTATTTTCATCATTGGTTTGTGTGGTCTTTTGTCGCGTGACAGGTTGCCTCACCACGTCAAGAACGGGGTTTTCCCGGAATTTTGCTCACTCTGTAGCCGCTGCCGAAGGCTGCGATCGGCCGGAACGGTCGTGGCGATTTCTGCGCCGCCGAAGGTCCTTTGGCCCTTTTCGCAGCCTGCGGCAGCGGCTACAGGGATTGGGCCATTTCGAATAAACGGGATAGATGCAGAGCTAATGATTCTGCAACTATTGGTTACATCTTGGTGATAACCTCGCCCTACTCCACGCCCAGACCTGCCTTTCAGATGCCCAGCCAAGACCCTCTGCTGCTTCGCCATCACCGTCCGTTCATTGCTTTCTGGCTGGCGCGGATCTTCACCGCCAGCGGCTTCCAGATGCTCACCGTGGCCATCGGCTGGAACCTCTACCAACTGACCGGCAACGTGCTCGACCTGGGCCTGGTCGGGCTGGTGGAGTTCGCGCCGCGGGTACTGTTCATGCTGCACACCGGGCATGTGGCGGACCGCTATGACCGGCGCAAGGTGGCGGCCATCTGCCAGTCGCTGCAGGCGCTGATCGCCCTGTCCCTGGCCATTGGCAGCGCCACCAATCACGTCACTCGCGAGATGATCTTCATCCTCGCCTTCCTGCTGGGCGCCGCCCGCTCCTTCGAGATGCCGACCACCCAGGCGCTGCTGCCGAGCATCGTGCCCAGCGCGCTGTTCCCCCGCCCCGTGGCCGCCGCCCAGTCCGCCCAGCAATCGGCGACCATCGTCGCGCCGGCCCTCGGCGGGCTGCTCTACGCCTTTGGCAGCGTGTGGGTCTATGGCCCGACCGTGCTGCTGTATGTGATCGCCTGCTGCCTGATGCTCAACCTGCCCGCGCGGCAGACGCCGCTGAACAAGGGCAAGGCCACCCTGGACTCGTTGCTGGCCGGGGTGCGCTTCATTCGCAGCCGGCCGGACATCCTCGGGGCGATCTCCCTGGACCTGTTCGCCGTACTGCTGGGCGGCGCTACCGCGCTGCTGCCGGTGTTCGCCAAGGACATCCTGCTCACCGGCGCCTGGGGCCTGGGCCTACTGCGCTCGGCGCCGGCGGTGGGGGCCCTGCTGATGTCGTTGTGGCTGGCGCGCTTTGCCGTCGACCGCCATGTCGGTCGGGTGATGTTCACCGCCGTAGGCGTGTTCGGCGTCGCCACCATCGCCTTCGGCCTGTCGACCTCGTTCTGGTTCTCGCTCTTGGTGCTGGTGGTGCTGGGCGCGGCGGACATGATCAGCATGGTGATCCGCGCCTCCTTCGTGCAGCTGGAAACCCCGGACGAAATGCGCGGCCGGGTCAGCGCCGTCAACGGCCTGTTCATCGGCGCCTCCAACCAGCTCGGCGAGTTCGAGTCCGGGCTCACCGCCCACTGGTTCGGCACCGTGCCGGCGGTGGTCCTCGGCGGAGTCGGCACCCTGCTGGTGACCGGGGTGTGGATAAAACTGTTCCCGACCCTGGCCCGGCGCGATCGCATGCATGGGCCAGTGGAAGAGGCCAAGGCCTGATTCGGGGCAGATAACAGCCGCGTGGAACGTCGCCGTTGATCGTCCGGTTCACGCGCTGCAATACATGTCCGCTGTGAAGAGTGTAAGGTATCGCCTTACACTCGCCGCATGATCACATCCTTTCAGCACAAAGGCCTCAAGGCCTTCTATGAAACGGGATCGACCCGAGGGATCCGGGCCGATCATGCAAGGCGCCTGGCGCGCATGCTGCCTTTCATGGATCACGCGACAGAGCCTGACGATCTCGACCTCCCGGGATGGCGGTTGCATCCGCTCAAGGGTAAGCGTCGCGAATACTGGTCACTGACCGTATCGGGCAATTGGCGGGTGATTTTTCGTTTTACGGGTTCGGATATCGAGCTGGTCGACTATCTGGATTACCACTGAACAGGAGGCAGGATCATGCCCATGCACAACCCGCCACACCCCGGTGAAACACTGCGTGTGGATGTATTGCCCGAGTTGGGAATCAGCGTGACGGAATTGGCCAGGCGTCTTGGCTACGCCCGCCCCCATCTCTCCAAGGTGCTGAACGGCCACGCGCCGATCCGGCCGGAGCTGGCGGTAAGGCTGGAGCGCGCCGGAATAGGTAAAGCCAAGGTCTGGCTGGCGGTACAGGCTGACTACGATATCTGGCATACCGAACAAGACTTGTTACCGCGCATCGAGCCGATTGCCGCTCATGTCTGCTGATCGCTAAACCAGCAACTCCCCCTCCACCACCGCCCGCCGGCCCCTGCCGCACAGTTGCTCCACCAGGGTCAGGGCAAAACTCAGGGCCGCCCCCGAGCCTTGCGCGGTGATGCAGTTGCCATCCACCACCACCGGCTGGTCGACGAAGTTGCAGCCCGACAGCTGATGGCTGGCGCTGGGCAGGCAGGTCATGCGCCGCTGGCGCAGCACCCCGTAACTCTGCAACGCCAGGGCCGGCGCTTCGGCGATGCCGGCGAACAGGCGCCCGGCGGCGGCCTGGTCTGTGACCAATTGCATCAGCGGTTGATGGGCCGCCAGGTGTTGCGCGCCGACGGCGCCACCGGGCAGCACGATCAGGTCGAAGTTCTGGGCCAGTACATCCACCAGCATGCCGTCGGCGGTCATCCGGGTGCCGCGGGCGCAGGTGAGCATGCGCCGCCCTTCGATACTGGCCACCAGCACTTCGACTTGAGCGCGGCGCAGCACATCGATCAGGGTCACGCTTTGCAGGTCGTCGACACCCTCGGCGAGGGGAATCAGGGCTCTAAAGGTCATGGGCTGTGTCCGCGGTGGGGTCTTTAAAGCTTAGTCAGCTTTAAAGCCCTCCGCGTTCGGAGACTGCCGTCACTTGATGTAGATCTGCGCGCTCATGCTGTTGCCCGGCGCATTCAGCGAGGTGTTGCTGAAGGTGAAGGTGCCTTCCTGCTTGCCGGCCAGGTCGAAGGTATAGATGTAGCCGACGGTGATCCCGGAGTTGCCGCACGGCACCAGGCTGGAGCCTTCTTCGCAGACCGCCGCGCGCGTGCCGTTGACTTCGAAGCCGTCCAGCGCCACCCGGGGCTGGCGGCCGTAGCCGATTTCCAGCACATACACCTTGATGTTCGGGCCCTGGTGATCGCAGGCGGTCTTGTCGCGCCCGTCCGACACATCCTCCAGGCCGCAGGACGATGATTCGACCTTGAGAATTTCCACCTGGCTCAAGGGCGGCGCGGAACGGGCCATGGCCGGCGCGGCTCCCAACCACAGGCTGCTGGCCGCTACCGCCAAGGTCATCGCTTTTATAGTGCTGTGCATAAGTCCCCCCAAAACGTCGGCGCAGTATGCCCCAGTCGCCACTCGGGCAAAACATCGCCGACGATCGCAGCCATAGCCTTACGCTGCTGGTATGATGCGCGGCTTTTTCCGGCCCGCACAAAATCCTCGGACGCCTCCAGGCAGTCTGTGCTTTGCTGTTCGGGTCGATACATTCACGGCGCCCAACGCGCCACGGGGAGCAGACATGCTGGAAAGGCTGTTTCAACTCAAGGCACACAACACCAACGTGCGGACCGAGATTCTTGCGGGCATCACGACCTTCCTGGCCATGGCCTACATTCTCTTCGTCAACCCGAGCATCCTCGGCGAGACCGGCATGGACAAGGGTGCGGTGTTCGTCGCCACCTGCCTGGCCGCCGCCATCGGTTCGACCGTGATGGGCCTGATCGCCAACTACCCGATCGCCCTGGCTCCGGGCATGGGCCTGAACGCCTTCTTCACCTACACCGTGGTCCTGCACATGGGCCATACCTGGCAAGTGGCGCTGGGCGCGGTGTTCATTTCGGCGGTGCTGTTCTTCCTGCTGTCGATCTTCAAGATCCGCGAATGGATCATCAACAGCATCCCGCTGCCGCTGCGCTCGGCGATTGCCGCCGGTATCGGCCTGTTCCTGGCGCTGATCGCCCTGCACAACGCCGGCATCGTGGTCGGCAACCCGGCGACCATGGTCGGCCTCGGTGATCTGAAGCAACCAGCCCCGATCCTCGCGACCCTGGGCTTTGCCCTGATCGTCGCCCTGGAAGCCCTGAAGGTCCGCGGCGCGGTACTGATCGGCATCCTGTCGGTGACCATCGTCTCCATCGGCCTGGGCTTCACCCCGTTCGGCGGCGTGACCTCGATGCCGCCTTCGCTGGCCCCGACCTTCCTGCAACTGGACATCAAGGGCGCGCTGGACATCGGCCTGGTCAGCGTGATCTTCGCCTTCCTGTTCGTCGACCTGTTCGACAACTCCGGCACCCTGATCGGCGTCGCCAAGCGCGCCGGCCTGATGGGCAAGGACGGCCACATGCCGAAAATGGGCCGGGCGCTGATCGCCGACAGTACCGCGGCCATGGCCGGTTCCCTGCTGGGCACCTCGACCACCACCAGCTACATCGAATCCGCAGCCGGCGTCAGCGCCGGTGGCCGCACCGGCCTGACCGCCATCGTCGTGGCGATCCTGTTCCTCCTGGCGCTGTTCTTCTCGCCACTGGCGGCCAGCGTCCCGGCCTTCGCCACCGCGCCTGCCCTGCTGTTCGTCGCGGTGCTGATGACTTCGGGCCTGGCGGAAATAGACTGGGACGACATCACGGTTGCCGCGCCCGTGGTGGTCACCGCCCTGGCCATGCCGTTCACCTACTCCATCGCCAACGGCATCGCCTTCGGCTTCATTGCCTGGACCGCGATCAAGCTGCTGTCGGGCCGCGCCCGTGAGCTGAACGCGCCGCTGGTGATCCTGTCGGTACTGTTTGTGATCAAGTTGGGTTGGTTCAACGCATGACTTTCGATTCCCAGGCTTACGCCACCCAGCTCGCCGACAAGGTCGCGCGCCTGCGTGAACTGCTGGCGCCGTTCGATGCCCCCGAGCCACAGGTCTTCGACTCGCCGCTGCAGAACTTCCGCCTGCGCGCGGAGTTCCGCCTGTGGCGCGAAGCCGGCGAGCGCCATTACGCGATGTTTTCCCAGGAAGACAAACGCACGCCGATCCTGATCGAAGAATTCCCGATCGCCAGCCAGCGCATCAATCAGCTGATGCCGCAACTCAAGGCCGCCTGGCAAGCCAGCAGCGCCTTGAGCCACAAGCTGTTCCAGGTCGAGTTCCTCACCACCCTGGCCGGCGACGCGATGATCACCCTGTGTTATCACCGCCCGCTGGACGAACACTGGCACGCCGCGGCGAGCAAGCTGGCGACCGAGCTGAACGTCAGCGTCATCGGTCGTTCCAAGGGCAAGCGCGAAGTGATCGGCCACGATTACGTGGTGGAGAAACTCGAAGTCGGCGGGCGCACCTTCAGCTACCGCCAACCGGAAGGCGCCTTCACCCAGCCCAACGGCACGGTCAACCAGAAGATGCTCAACTGGGCCTACGACGCCCTGGGCGATCGTCCTGACGACCTGCTGGAGCTGTACTGCGGCAACGGCAACTTCACCCTGCCCCTGGCCACCCGGGTGCGCAAGGTGCTGGCCACCGAGATCAGCAAGACCTCGGTCAACGCGGCCCTGAGCAACCTCAGCGAAAACGCGGTGGAGAACGTCACCCTGGTGCGCCTGTCCGCCGAAGAGCTGACCGAAGCCCTGAACGAAGTGCGTCCGTTCCGCCGCCTGCAGGGCGTTGACCTGAAGAGCTACGAGTTCGGCAGCGTGTTCGTCGACCCGCCGCGCGCCGGCATGGACCCGGACACCTGCGAGCTGACCCGGCGCTTCGACAACATCCTGTACATCTCCTGCAACCCGGAAACCCTGGCGGCCAACATCGCCCAGTTGCACGACACTCACCGTATCACCCGCTGCGCGATGTTCGACCAGTTCCCGTGGACCCACCACATGGAATCCGGGGTCTTGCTAACCCGGCGTTGAACCCGCCCCGCACCACCCGAACAGCCGTCCTCGTGACGGCTGTTTGCATTCCACGCTTCCCTGTAGCCGCTGCCGCAGGCTGCGATAAGGTCCGCAGGACCTTCAGCGATTTCAAGACCGCCACGGCCGTTCCGGCCGATCGCAGCCTGCGGCAGCGGCTACAGAGAGCGGTGTCAGCTGACGGGGCGGAAGTAGCCGGCCAGCTGCTGCAAGTCCTGCTCATTGAGCAGGCCGGCGTAGAACCTGAGCTGGATCCGCGCCAGCAGGTAGGCGTGCCGCGCATCGGCCAGGTCGCGCCGGGCGCTGAACAGCTGTTGCTCGGCATCCAGCACGTCGAGGTTGACCCGCTCGCCGCCGCGCACGCTTTTCAGGGTGGCCTGGACCAGGGCTTCGGCCGACTCGACCGCCATCTCATAGGCGCGGACCCGCGCCGCGCCGCTGGTGTTGAGGTTGAACTGCTTGCGCAGCTCGATCAGCACGTTGGCGGTCTGCGCATCCAGCTCGTATTGCGCCTGGGACAGCTGGCTGGCCGCCTGGCGGGTCGACGCCGAGACCGAGCCGCCGGCGAACAGCGGCAGGCTGACCTGGATGCCGACGCTGTTGGTGTCGTATTTCTGGTTGTAGGTGCTTTCTGAATCCGAGCTGGTCTGGCGGCTGCTGGCGTAGAGGCTGACCTTGGGCAGATGCCCCGCGCGCTTGCGCTCCACTTCATATTCCGCAGCCTGCAACGCGTGCTGCTGGGAGGCCAGCTCCGGGTTGTTGGCGATGGCCAGGTCGCGCCAGCTCTCGAAGCGGTTGGGCTGCACCGGCTGGATCGCGAATCGGCGGGCCAGCGGGTCGAGTTCGTCGACCCGCAACGGCTGGCCGACTATCGCTTCCAGCTCGCGCAGGGCGCTGTCCTGCAGGTCGCGGGCCTCGATCTCCTCGGCCAGGGCCAGGCTCAAGCGCGCCTGGGTTTCCAGCACGTCGGTGCGGGTGCCTTCTCCGCCCTTGAGCAAACGCTGGTTGAGTTGCAGGCGCTCGGCATAGGCGCGCCGCTGGGCCTGGCTCAGCTCGATACGCTCCTGGGCCAGCAGGGCCTGGCTGTAGGCGCCCAACAGCCGCACCGCCAGTTCCTGGCTCTTGCTGCGAAAACGCTCGTCGGCGAACAGCGCCTGGGCCGCGCCCTGGCGAAAGCGCGCATAGGCTTCGTAATCCAGCAGCGGCTGCTGCAAGGTCAGGGTCGAGGCGTAACTGCGGTAGTCGCGATCGGTGGAAGCGTCGCCCAGGGGCGTGGTCTGGGTGACCTCGGACTCGTTGCGCGAGTTGTTGTAGTTCCATGACAGGGTCGGCAACAGGGCGGCGCGGCCCAGCGCGCGGTTCTCTTCGCCGGCATCGCGTTCCTGAATCGCCGCCTGGAAGGTCGGGTCGTTGCGTACCGCCAGCGCGTAGGCGTCCAGCAGTCCCAGGGCGTGGGCCGCCGGGGTGCACAGGCCACAGAGGCTGGCCAGCAGCCAGGGGATAAAACGCCGGTTCATTCTTCCACCAGTGCCATGTGCGTGCGGTCCAGCAACGGCTTGAACAGGTAATTGAGCATCGAGCGCTCGCCGGTACGGACAAAGGCTTCCACCGGCATGCCCGGACGGATCTGCAAGCCGCGCAGCTGCTGCATGCCGTCGGCGCTGACCTCGGCGCGCAAGGTGTAGTAGGGCTCGTCGGTGCGCTCGTCCACCTGCCTGTCGGCCGACACCAGGGTCACCTGCCCAGCGACCCGCGGCGTGGTGCTCTGGCTGAAGGCCGAGAACATCAACTCCACCGGCAGCCCGGGGTGCACCTTGTCGATCATCTGCACCGGTACCCGCGCCTCCACCAGCAGCGGCTCGCCCTGGGGTACTATCTCCATCAGCGCCTGCCCCGGCTTGACCACCCCGCCTTCGGTGAACACCTCCAGACCCACCACCACTCCGGCCGCCGGTGCGCGCACCAGGCTGTTGGCCAGCTCGAACTCGGCCGACGCCAGGCGGTTGCGCAGGTCTTCGCTGCGGGTACGGGTTTCGGCCAGCTGGCTGCGCAGCTCTTTCTGGAACTCCTCGGCCAGTTGGCGGATACGCAAGCGCATCTCGAGGATCTGCCGCTGCAACTGGCCGATGCGCCCGAAATCCTCGGAGATCGAGCCGTCGATCTGCGCATACAGGCGCTCGCTGTCCAGCAACCGGTTGCGCGGGATGTAGCCGTCGCGGGCGAGTTCGCGCAGCCCTTGCAGTTGCTCGTTCAAGGCGCTGCGCTGGAGCACCTTGCTCGCCTGGGAATCGCGGGTGCCGCGCAATTGGGCTTCGGAACCGGCGATGCTTTCGGCGATGCCCTGCTGCTCCATGGCCAGGGCCTGGGCGCGGCTGCTGAACAGCTGGCGTTGCAGAGCCATGGTGGCGGCCACTTCCGGGTCATCGGCCTGGGCCAGCAGTTCCGGGGCGAAGGCCAGGACCTGGCTACCATCGCGCTCCGCGTTCAGGCGGGCCTCGCTGGCCAGGGAGCCGAGGAACTGCGTGCGCAGCGACTGTACCTGAGTGCGCAGCGGCAGCTCCTTGAGGCGAATCAACACCTGGCCGGCGCTGACCACTTCGCCGTCGCGCACCTCGATGCGCTCGATGATGCCGCCGCTGGGGTGCTGCACCGCCTTGCGGTGCCCCGAGACCATGACCTTGCCGGCCACCGCCACGCCCTTGTCCAGGGGCGCCAGCGCGGCCCAGCCAAGGAAGCCGGCAAAGCCGCCGAGCACCAGCAGCCAGCCCAGACGCGAGTATTTCTTCTCGTCCAGGGCCAGCAGGTTGCCCGGGGCGCGATGGTTGTTGTCGGCGGTCGGCAGGCGACCTAGGGATTGTGCTTGGCTCATGCTTTTTTTCCTTCGCCGGTGGCGGCCACGCCCAGGCGATAACTGACATTCATGCTGGCCGCCGGGGTGCTCGCCGGGGCCACTGGAGCCGCGGCGGCCTTGGGCTTGTGCATGCTTTCCAGGACCCGCGTCGTCGGTCCGAAAGCCTGTAGCTGGCCCTCGCGCAGGATCATCAGCTGGTCGGTCAGGCTCAGCACATTGGGCTTGTGGGTGATCAGCACCAGGGTGCGGCGCTGCTGCTTGAGCTGGGCAATCGCCTGCAACAGCGCCTGCTCGCCGGCCTCATCGAGGTTGGCGTTGGGCTCGTCGAGCACGATCAGCGCTGGCAGGCCATACAGTGCGCGGGCCAGGGCGATGCGCTGCTTCTGCCCCCCGGACAGTCCGGCCCCGCCCTCCCCCAGGCGGGTGTCATAGCCTTGCGGCAATTGCAGGATCAGCTGATGCACCCCGGCCATTTGCGCCGCCGCCAAAACCTGGTCGGCATTCACCTCGCCAAAGCGCGCGATGTTCTCGGCGATGCTGCCGGCGAACAGCTGGATATCCTGGGGCAGGTAACCGATGTGCGGGCCGAGTTGCTGGCGGTCCCACTGGCTCAGTTCCGCGCCGTCGAGGCGGACCTTGCCCGCCAGCGGCGTCCAGGCCCCCACCAACAGCCGCGCCAGGGTCGACTTGCCACAACCTGAGGGGCCGATGACTCCCAGCACCTGCCCGGCCGGCAGGGTGAACCCCAGGTTGGCCAGGGCCGGCCGGCGACTGCCGGGGGCGCAGGCACTCAACTGCTCGACGCTCAACTCGCCCTTGGGCGTGGGCAGGCTCATGCGCGCAGGGCGTGGCGGATTGGCCTGCAGCATCTCCGACAACCGCGCATAGGCCAGGCGCGCCGAGCTCCACTGCTTCCACACGGCGATCAACTGGTCGATGGGGCTGAGCACCCGGCCCATCAGGATCGAACCGGCGATCATCATCCCCGGGGTGATTTCCCCCTGCACCGCCAGCAGCGCGCCGAGGCCCAGCACCAAAGATTGCAGGGCCAGGCGCACGCCCTTGGACCAGGCGCTGATCAGCGCGGTCTTTTCACTGGCCAGGTTCTGCTGGGCCAGGAACGCCTGGTGCCCGCCGAACCAGCGCTCGCGCAGCGCGGCGAGCATGCCCATGGCTTCGATGGCATCGGCGTTGCGCAGGTTGGCCGTGGCCTGCTGGCTGGTGCTGATGGACAGCTGGCTGGCCTCGGCCAGCGGCGCCTGGCAGATATGCTGGTTGATCCAGGCCAGGGCCACCAACAGCAGCGCGCCACCCAGGGCCAGCAGGCCGAGCCAGGGATGGAACATAAAGATCACCAGCAGGTAGACCGGAAACCACGGCGCATCGAAAAACGCGAACAGCGCATTGCCGGTGGCGAACTGGCGCAGCGCCGTCAGGTCATTCAGGGCCTGGCCGGCGGCTTGCGGGCTGCCCTTGAGCTGGGCCTCGAAGGCCGCGTCGTAGACCCGCTGGTTCAGGCGCATGTCCATCTGCGTGCCCAGGCGGATCACCACCTGGCTGCGCACCCACTCCAGGGCGCCCATCAGGCCGAACAGGCCGACGATCATCAGCGTCAGCATCAACAGGGTCATCTGGTTGCCGGACGCCAGCACCCGGTCGTACACCTGCAGCATGTACAGCGCGGGCGCCAGCATCAGCAGGTTGATCACCGCCGAGAACAGGCCGATGTTGAAGAAGCCGCTTTTATAGGCGGCCAGGGCCGCCAGCGTCTCGGAACCGGCAAGTGGGTTCGGCCTGCTCATCGAGGTGTCCTGTTGGGAGTCGGGAAATACACAGCCACCCGTTCCGTCGGAGCGGGTCGGCAAGAGGCGCGCCGCGTGCGTTGACAGCCATCGCGGCGCTCCCCAGAATTTGCCACCGCCGCCGCCCTGGCCTTCGAAAACTCGGGCGACGGGGGTGATTCAAGCGAACGAATGGAAGAGCGATCTTTCATTCGTTTTTTTATGCCTCAAGCGGCCATTCAGGCTGCCAGCGCCCAGTCCTGGGCCACGTCCTGCACACCCACCAGGCCGATGTCGGCCGCGGCGGCGGATGCCGGGGCGACGTGGGCGACACCGGCCGCGGCCAGGTCGTCGAACGTCGAGTTGATCGACAGGTTCGGGCTGATCGCCTTGAGCAGGGCATCGATCTCGCCGGCCAGCGCCGAGCTGTCGCCGCTCATCAGGCCATAGACCACCTTGTGCACCTCACCGGCACGGCCTTCGTCGCGCAGGCTGTTGAGGCCCAGGTTGGTGAAGCTGACTTCCTGGCTGACCAGGTTGTAGCCGCCGGCGCTCGGGCCACCGGTCAGGGTGTCGCCCAGCGAGACGGTGTTCAGGTTGCCCCACAGGGTGTGGCTCGGGCTCTCGAACAGGGTGTAGTTGAGGTTGCCTTCGGCCACGAACGCGGCGTCGCTGTGGGTGCTCTTCAGCGCGTACTCGGTACCCGAGAACGGGCCCGGGTTGAAGCCGCCGGTGTTGGTGCCATCGACCACCTGGCCCGGGCGATGGTTGACGTCGCCAAAGTAGGCCGACCAGTCATTGAGGTAGTTCGCAACGCTGACGCCGCCGTAGGTAGCGCTGTAGGAAATGGAAATGCTCATGCAAAACTCCAGTACATAGGTTGGTCACTCCGCAGCGGGCCGATGCCCGCTGCGGTTTTGCCCTTCTCTGGGCAAAAGCGGTCAGAACTGATATTCGAGGGTGCCCTGCAAGGTGCGGCCGCGCCCCAGGGTGAAGGCCAGCACGTCGCCCATGGGCACCAGGTAGGCGCGGTCGGTGACGTTCTCCATCGCCAGGCGCAGGGTCAGTTCTTCGGTGGCGCGGTAGCTGCCGTACAGGTCGTAAACGGTGTAGGACTTCCAGTCCGCGGGGTAGACGCTGGTGGTGGTGCGGGTGTTGCTGCCGCCTTCCGAGTAGCCCGCGCTGTAGCGGGCCCGGGCGCCGATATCCAGCTTGCGCTCGAAGAAGCGCGCGCCCAGGGTCAAGGTGCCGCGGTCCATCGGCATGTGTTCGGCCGAGCCGAGGATCGCGCTGCAATGGCTGGCGCTGTTGGCCTGTTGGTCCGGGCGCATGCCGACCACCGGGGCGCGGCCGGCCGTGCTGTTCTTCACGGTCTGGGTCACCCCGCCCAGCCATGCGGTCTTCGAGCAGAAGTCGTTGCTGCCGATCATGTGGGTGTAGGCCAGCTGCCCGTAGGCGCGCCCGGCGTCGTAGTCGAGCTGGTACTCCACGCCCTTGAAGCGGGTGTCCTGCAGGTTGTTGACATAGGCGCTGTTGCCGATCCCGGCCATGCCGTAGCCCGGGGGCTGCATGCCCATGTTCATGAAGATGAAGTCTTCGACGCGGGTGTCGAAGTAGGCGACCTTGATCCCCAGCCGGTCATCGTCGAACCACAGGTTTTCCTTGAACACATTGACCCCGGCTTCCCAGGTGGTGGAGCGCTCCGGACGCAGGAAGGGGTTGGGGTACATGCTCTCGGCGCCACCACCGTGGGGGCGGCCGGTGATCAGGGTCTCGGTGATCGCCGGCGGACGCCAACCCTTGCCGTAGCTGGCGAACAGTTGCAGCCATTCCACGCCGGGCTTGATCGACAGGCCGAAGGTCGGCGAGAAACGCCCTTCCTCGGTGTCCACGTCATAGTTGACCGGCACCGTGGTTTGCCGGGTGGTGCCGAGAATGAAGGTGCGGGTATTGATCCCGGTATCGCCGCGCAGCCGGTAACGGTCGTAGCGCAACCCGGCATTAAGGTTCAGCCAGCCGTCGTAGTCGTAGTCCAGGCGGGCGAACAGGCTGCCAAGCGCGCGGTCGCCCTTGGGCGTCATGCCTTCCGAGGCCGGGGCGTTCACCGCCGAACCGCTCGCCACCGGCTGGCTGGAGTCCGGGCGTACCTTGTCGTAGAAGAACTCCAGGCCGTAGTTGGCCTTGAGCGTCGACAGCTCGCCCAGGGCGAAGGTCGAGATGTTCTGCGCCTGGGCGCCGTAGGTGTCGGTCTGGTAGGTGATCGAATAACCGGGGGTGATGCCCCGTCGCAGGGTGCTCTGGTCGTTGCGGTTGTCGACGTAATAGAGCTTGGCCTTGAAGTCCACCAGCGGGTTGTCCGGGGTGTAGCTGTAGTCGAGGGCGAAGTTCTGCGAGCGCACATCGCTGCTGCCCAGCTTCTCCCACAGCTGGTCCCTCTCGGTGTTGAGCATATTGGCGTCGTCGTAGGACACCTGAGTGGTCAGGTAGCTGAACTGCAGGCGCTGGTCCTGGGGCAGGTTCAGCCCGAGCTTGGCCAGGCGCGAGCGCATCACCGAACCTGAATAGGCCACCGGCGAGTTCTTTACCCGATCGTTGATCGAAGGGTCGCGCCAGCCACCGGTGCGCAGCTCGCCGATGCTGCCGCGGGTCCCCGGGTCGTAGTCGCCCAGGTGCCGCTCGCTGGCGGCGACCAGCATGTCCCAGACTTCAGTGCCGATGGCGAAGGCCGAACTGCCGATAAAGTGCGTGCCGTTGCTGCGCCCGCCCAAACCGGTGGTCAGGCGAATGCGCCCGCCGATTTCCTCGCCCGGCTTGATCAGGTCGCGGGCTTCCAGGGTGCGAAAATTGGCGATCCCGCCGATCACCCCGGCACCGCCCATGCTGGAGGTCGCGCCCTTCTCGATCACCACCTCGGAAAGCAGCTCGGGGTCGACATACAGGGTGCCGTTGCGTTGCTGGTGGCCGCTCTGCTGGTAGTTCTGGCGCATGCCGTCGACCGACATGTTGACCCGGCCGTAATCCTGGATGCCGCGGATGTTCACTGACAGGCCGGGGTCCTGCTGGCTGACCGCCGAGTACACGCCGCTGGTTTCTTCCAGCATGTCCGCCGCGTGCCGGGGCGGGTTGCGGTCGATCTGCTCACGGCTGACGACGCTCACCGAACGCGGCGCGCTGTAGACCCAATCGCTTTTTCGCCCTTCGAGGTTGCCGGACACTGTAGTGGTGGCCAGGGCCAAAGCCCCCTGGTGCTCGGCGGCGACACGGTTCAGGGTGACCTGGCTGTCGCCGGTGAAGCGGTATTCCACCGGCGCGTTGCCCAGCAGCCGCGCCAGGCCTTCCTGGACGCTGTAGCTGCCCTTGAGCGGCGAGCTGTGCAGGCCCTTGAGGCGCTGGCTGTCGAACAGCACTTGCAGCCCGGCCTGTTCGGCGAAGGCCAGCACGGCGCTGTCCAGGGCTTGCGCAGGAATGTCGAACAGCAGGCGGCTTGGCTGCTCGGCGCCAGCAACAGCGGCACTTTGCGCCGCGTGCACCAGGCCGGCATCGAGCAGCAGCCCCGCGGCGCCCAGGTGAATGGCCAGGGCCAACCGGCTTGCGGCGTGAACTCCAGTGCGACTGCTTTTCATACTCGTATTCCTGCGCTGGCTGCTTTTTATTGATGCGAATGCATCTCAGTTAGCTAGACGTGCCAGGCAGGAAAACTCAGTAAGGTTTTTTTCAATTATTTTTCACGGGGAGGAAACAGGCGGCGCCAGGCCTCAGTAAATCAGGCTGACGCCGGCCAGATCGAAGTGCCGCACCTGCAGTTCCCGGGTCAGGGTGGCCAGGGCGGTGTCGAGCATGTCCAGGCGGAATACGCCGCTGACCTGGCGCTGGGCCAGGGCCTCGTTGCCCAGCAGCACCCGGCCGGGGCGATAACGATTGAGCTGTTCGATCACCAGCGCCAGCGGCTGGCGATCGAACACCAGCACGCCACGACGCCAGCCGGTGGCCCGTTGCAGATCGACAGCCTCCAGGGCGACCACCCCCGACAGCGGGTTGTAGCGCGCACTCTGCCCTTCCTGCAGCACCCGTTCGGAAGCGCCCTGTTGCGCCGGCGTATCCAGGCTCACGGCAACGCTGTGTTGCAGCACGCCGACCCAGGCCTGCTCACTGCTCTCACGCCCCACCACGAAACGCGTGCCCAGGGCACGGGTCTGCCCGCCGGCACTCTCGACCACAAAAGGGCGGCTCTCCTCGCCGCCCATGGGCGCCACGTCGAACACCGCGGAGCCGGCAAGCAAATGCACCTGGCGCTGGGTCTGGTTGAAATCGAGGCGAATGGCGCTGGACGAATCCAGCTCCACGGTACTGCCGTCGGCCAGCTGCAGGGTGCGCACTTCGCCTTTGCCGGTGAGGTAGTCGGCCTGCATGTGCAGCAAGGCTTGCGGCCCTTGCCACCAGCCGAGCGCGACGGCCAGCACCAGCACCGCGGCGCTGGCCGCCCGCGGCAGGAAACGCCGACGGCGCGGCCGGGGAAGGGGCATGGCCCTGGCGGCGGGCGCCCGACGCGGTTGCGCCAGTTCCGGCTCCAGGCGCAGCTCGCCCAACGCGTCCCAGGTCTGCCGGGCAAACGCCAGCGCCTGGGCGTGACGCGGGTCCCGCGCCTGCCATTGCTCCAGCTCGGCCTGCTCGGCGGCGCTCAGTCCACCGGCGTGCAAACGCACCGCCCAGTCGGCGGCGGCCTCAGTGATACTGCGCTCTTGCGGACCCTGGCTATTCACGTGTGAATCTCGATTTCTCGTTATATATAAGCAGTGACGACTGACCCCGGTTTTTACCGTAACTCACTCGTCGGCCGCCCGACCGCCGGTAGCCAGGCGCTGCATCACATGGGCCAGGGCCCTGGACAGGTGTTTCTGCACCGAGCTGTCGGAAATCTCCAGATGCCTGGCCACTTCGGCGTGGGTCATGCCTTCGATCCGGTTCAAGCGGAAAATCTCCTGAGTGCGCGGCGGCAACTCCAGAATGGCCTGCTTCAATGCCTTGCGCTGTTGCTGCGCCATCGCCTGAGCCTCCAGACCGGCCTGCTCATCCTCGATCTCGGCCAGGGCTTCATGGGGCACGGTATCGGTCTTGCGCCGTGCTTCCTGACGGACATGGTCGATCAGCAGATTGTTCGCCGTTCGGTAGAGATACCCCTGGGAATTGTCGATGCGCTCGCCGCGCGTCTGTTCGGCCAGCCGCAGGAAACTCTCCTGCACCAGATCAGCGGCCAACTGCGGGTCCCGTACCTTGCGCGCCAGATACCCACGCAAGGTAGCGGCATGCTTGAGAAACAGCCCCTTGAGATCCACGTCCGACAAACCGACTCCCTGGAACTTGAAGGAAATTGGCCGGCATCTTACGGCTTACTAAGAATTGTTTTCAATTGATATGAATACGCATCCTCCTTCGGAAAAGTGAAAGAACCTCTCCACTCATCCGGGTAGTGTTCGATTATCGAACCATTATTTCGGGGCTGTCATCCGGCTCATTGACCAAATTAACTAGTTAGTACAATTTAGCCCCAGCCGCTGGCCGCTCAAGCCGCGCCCACAATAACAACGGAGAATTCCCCTCATGCGCCCTATCGTTCTGGTGCTCAACGGCCCGAACCTGAACCTGCTCGGCACCCGCGAACCCGCCACTTACGGTCACGAGACCCTGGCCGACATTTCCGCCCAATGCGGGCGTGCCGCCGAGGAGTTCGGCCTGACTGTGGAGTTTCGCCAGACCAACCACGAAGGCGAACTGCTGGACTGGATTCACGGCGCCCGTGGCCGTTGCGCCGGGATCCTGATCAACCCGGCGGCCTGGACCCACACCTCGGTGGCGATCCGCGATGCCCTGGTGGCCAGCGAACTGCCGGTGATCGAAGTGCACCTGTCGAACGTCCACGCCCGCGAACCCTTCCGCCATCACTCCTTTGTCTCGGGCATCGCCCTGGCGGTCATGTGCGGCTTCGGCAGCCATGGCTATCGCCTGGCACTGGCGCATTTCAGCCAGCGCTTTCAAGGAGCCCAGGCATGACCCAGCAGAACACCGTACTGGCCGGACTGATCGGCGCCGGCATCCAGGCCTCGCGCACCCCGGCGCTGCATGAGCACGAAGGCGATGCCCAGGGCCTGCGCTACCTGTACCGGCTGATCGACCTGGACCAGTTGCAACTCGACAGCAGCGCCCTGCCCGACCTGCTGCTGGCCGCCGAGCGCATGAACTTCACCGGGTTGAACATCACCTTTCCCTGCAAGCAGAGCATCATCCCGCTGCTCGACGAACTGTCGCCGGAAGCCCGCGGCATCGGCGCGGTGAACACCGTGGTGCTCAAGGACGGCAAGCGCGTCGGCCACAACACCGACTGCCTGGGTTTTGCCGAAGGCTTCCGCCGCGGCTTGCAGGGCGTGGCCCTGGAGCGCGTGGTGCAGATGGGCGCCGGCGGCGCCGGTGCGGCGGTGGCCCATGCGCTGCTCAGCGAAGGCGTGCAGCAGTTGAGCATCTTCGATGTGGAAAGCGCCCGCGCCCAGAGCCTGGCGGACAACCTCAACCAGCATTTCGGCCCCGGCCGGGCCAAGGCCGGCGTCAACCTGCCCACTACCCTGGCCGCCGCCGACGGCCTGGTGAACACCACGCCGATGGGCATGGCCAAGCTGCCGGGCATGCCGGTACCGGTCGAGTTGCTGCGCCCTGAGTTGTGGGTCGCGGAGATCGTCTACTTCCCGCTGGAAACCGAGCTTCTGCGCAACGCCCGCGCCCTCGGCTGCCGCACCCTGGACGGCGGCAACATGGCGGTGTTTCAGGCGGTGAAGGCCTTCGAGCTGTTCAGCGGCATAACGCCGGATGCCCAGCGCATGCTCGCGCATTTCCAGAGCATGAATGGCTGAAAGGCGATCGCGAGCAAGCTCGCTCCTACAAGGATTCCGCAACTTCTGTAGGAGCGAGCTGGCTCGCGATCAATCTCAGGCCTGCAGGTAGCGCAGCACCGACTCGCAGATCATCTCGCGGTGGCGCTGCTTGATCGCTTCGTCGGGCAGGTCGATCTGGAAGATCTCGCCGAAGGTGTGCCGGTTGGACACGCGGTAGAAGCAGAACGAGCTGATCAGCAAGTGCACATCCAGCGGGTCCAGGCCGGCGCGGAACACGCCCTCGTCGACCCCGCGCTGCAGGATCTCGCCCAAGGCATGGAGGATGGTGTTGTTCATCGCCTTGATCGCCTCGGAGCGCTTCACGTACTCGGCGTTGTGGATGTTCTCGATGCTGACGATGCGCACGAAATCGACGTTGCGGTCGTGGTGGTCGAAGGTGAACTCCACCAGCCGGCGAATCGCTTCGCGCGGCGCCAGCTCCGCCAGGTGCAGGCGGCTCTCGGTGCTGCGGATATCGCCGTAGAGCTTCTCCAGCACCTCGACGTACAGCTGCTCCTTGCTGCCGAAGTAGTAATAGATCATGCGCTTGGAGGTGTGGATGCGCTCGGCGATGGCATCCACCCGAGCACCGGACAGGCCCTGCTGCACGAACTCGACAATGGCTTCTTGAAGAATGTTCTCGCGGGTCTTTTCCGGGTTGTTCTTGCGACTCTTGCGCGGCTCGTTCACGGACTGCTCGGGCACTACGGAGAGTTCTGTGGTCATTATCATTCTGGGGCTCACGGCCATCGCTGCACACGCGGGCGATTATGGGCCGCGTCGCGCAGCGAAGGAAAGCAGGACGGCGGCCCTTTGCCGCCGCCGTTACGAAACTCCTACAACTTGGCGTGACGCACCCCGCCACTGCGGGATTTGGCCATGGCCGCCAGACGCACCGCGACGTTTGCCGCGCCATACCCGACATAGCCATTCCTGCGCTGGATGATCTCGAAGAAGAAGCGCCCCTCGAACGGCTCGGTGTAGACGTGGAACAGCTCGCCGCCCTGGGCGTCACGGTCGTAGAGCACGTTGTAGTAGGCCAGCTCGCTGAGGAACTCGTCGTCGAAATCGAAGCGTGCCGCCAGGTCGTCGTAGTAGTTCAGCGGGATGTCCAGCAGCGGTACGCCCACCTCCTTGGCCCGGCTGACCTCGGCAAAGATGTCGTCGCAATCGAAGGCGATGTGATGCACGCCCGAACCACCATAACTGGACAGCGCATGGGAGATCGCGGTCTTGCGATTCTCGGAAATGTTCAACGGCAAACGAATGCTGCTGCACCGGCTGCGCAATGCTCGACTCTTCACCAACCCGTAGGGGTCGGGCAGCACCACTTCGTCGTCGGCGGTGAAATCCAGCAGGCTCTTGTAGAACAGCACCCAGCTGTCGAGGCTGTCGGCCGGCAGCGCCATGGCCATGTGGTCGATGCGCTTGAGGCCGCCCTTGGCCACCACCCCGGGGAGCATATTGAAATCGGTGTCGTACAGGTGCTGGCCGCCCTGCTCCTGATCCACCAGGTAAATCAGGCTGCCATCCAGCTCGCGCACGGCGGCCAGTTCCAGTTCGTTGGGGCCCACCAGCCCGCGGTACGGCTGGCCCTTGTAGGCCACCGCGCGCTCCAGCGCCTTGGCGCTGTCCTTGACCCGGATCGCCGTGGCGCACACCGAGGGGCCGTGGGCTTCGAAGAAGCTGTGGGCAAAGGAGTAAGGCTCGGAGTTGAGGATCAGGTTGATATCGCCCTGGCGCATCAGGCTGACGTTCTTCGAGCGGTGCTGGCCGGCCTTGGCAAACCCCAGGCGCTCCAGCCAGCCGCCGAGCTTGGCGCCCAGCGCTTCGTCCACGGCGAACTCGAGAAATTCGGTGCCGCCGTATTCACTGGCCGGCGGCGGCGCGAACAGCGTATCGATATTGGCCACGGGCGTGGCTTCCTGCGCCAGGCGCTGGCGGGTTTTCTCTTCGAGGTACAGCAGCGAACGCAGGCCGTCCGCGGCATTGGCCCGGGGTGGCGCGGCGCGGAAACCGTCGTTGAAGATCTCCAGGGACAAAGGCCCGGTGTAGCCGCTCTTGATGATCGGCGCGAGGAACCCCGGCAGGTCGAAATCGCCCTGCCCCGGGAAGCAGCGAAAATGCCGGCTCCACTCCAGCACGTCCATGGCCAGGATCGGCGCGTCGGCCATCTGCACGAAGAAGATCTTGTCCCCGGGAATCTCGGCGATCGCCGCCGGGTCGCCCTTGAGCGACAGGGTGTGGAAGCTGTCGAGCAGCACGCCGAGGCTCGGATGGTCGGCCTCGCGGACGATGTCCCAGACCTGTTGATAAGTATTGACGTGCCGGCCCCAGGCCAGGGCCTCGTAGCCGATCCGCAGGCCACGGCTGCCGGCGCGCTCGGCCAGCAGGCGCAGGTCGTCCACCAGGATCTGCCGGTCGCCGACGCTGTCGGCCGCGGCATTGCTGCATACCAGCACCAGGTCGGTGCCCAGTTCCTGCATCAGGTCGAACTTGCGTTCGGCGCGTTCCAGGTTGCGTTGCAGGCGGTCGCGGCGGCAACCTTCAAAATCGCGAAAGGGTTGGAACAGGGTGATGGCGATGCCCAGGTCCGCGCACATCTGGCGGATTTCCCGGGGGCTGCCGTCGTAGTAGAGCAGGTCGTTCTCGAAAATCTCCACGCCGTCGAAACCGGCGGCGGCAATGGCTTCGAGTTTTTCCGGCAGGGTACCGCTCAAGGAGACGGTGGCAATGGAACGCTGCATATTTCAACTCCCGGCAATGACTACAGATCGGGCGCCGTGCCCGTGGCCGCTGCCGCAGGTCCTCCAGTACGCTGAAGATCCCGCGCCCGCTTCGCGGACGATCGCAGCCTGCGGCAGCGGCTACAGGGGCACGTTTGTTATTGGATGGGGCGGATTATTGAGCCGGGCATTGCAGACAGCAATTCAAAGTGTACGAACCAGTTAGTTTTTCGTGCGATTATCGAACAAAATGGCCGTTGGCGAATTGACGATTTTTCGCTCACTGCGCACCATCGACAGCACATTGAGCCGGCACCGAACCACCGGCTTCAATTGCCCAAGACCCAGAACACACCATAAAAATTTCAAAAATCGGGTACACCCTCATGCTTGCACTCAACGCCACACCTCTCTGCCTGGTCCTCTGGCGCTCACCCGGCCACGCCTCCAACAGCCGCCTTCAGACGGACGCACTACGGCCCCTGGGCTGAACCGTGCTTGCACGCTGACCCGACCGCTTTCAATCGCCGCGCCCGATGCGCGTCGAGCAAAGCCCTCAGCCGATCGATCATCGCGTTCACCCGCGGCCCGTCCGCCCAGCCGACGATCGATCACGCGCCCTTGAGTCCCGACGAGTTGTCCCTCGTCAGTCATTGAACGGATGGCACACATGATTCCTTCTCAAAGCTCTCGCATGGCCCCGAGCCTCGGCACCGCCTCCGGCGGCATCGGCGACAAGATCCGCGGCGCCATGGCGGTCGGCAAGACCCGCTGGGGCATGCTCGCCCTGGTGTTCTTCGCCACCACCCTGAACTACATCGACCGCGCCGCCCTGGGTGTGATGCAGCCGATCCTGGCCAAGGAACTGAGCTGGACGGCGATGGACTACGCCAACATCAACTTCTGGTTCCAGGTCGGCTACGCCGTCGGTTTCGTCCTGCAAGGGCGGCTGATCGACCGGATCGGCGTCAAGCGCGTGTTCTTCTTCGCGGTGCTGCTGTGGAGCCTGGCCACCGGTGCTCATGGCCTGGCCACTTCGGCCGCGGGCTTCATGGTCTGCCGCTTCATCCTCGGGCTGACCGAGGCCGCCAACTACCCGGCCTGCGTGAAGACCACGCGCCTGTGGTTCCCGGCCGGCGAACGCGCGGTGGCCACCGGCATCTTCAACGCCGGGACCAACGTCGGCGCCATGCTCACGCCAATGCTGCTGCCGTTGATCCTGCACGCCTGGGGCTGGCAGGCGGCGTTCCTGTGCATGGCCGCGCTGGGCGCTGTCTGGCTGCTGTTCTGGGGCCTGAAATACTTCAACCCGGAGGACCACCCGAGCGTCAAACAGTCCGAGCTCGAGTACATCCAGAAAGAAGTCGAACCGGAACAGACCCGCGTGCCCTTCTCGCGCATCCTGCGCATGCGCGGCACCTGGGCCTTCGCCCTGGCCTACTCGATCACCGCGCCGGTGTTCTGGTTCTACCTGTACTGGCTGCCGCCGTTCCTCAACCAGCAGTACAACCTGGGCATCAACGTGACCCAGATGGGCATCCCGCTGATCATCATCTACCTGACCGCCGACTTCGGCAGCATCGGTGGCGGCGTTCTCTCGTCGTTCCTGATCGGCCGCGGAGTCAACCCGATCAAGGCGCGCCTGATGTCCATGCTGCTGTTCGCCTGCTGCATCGTCAGCGTGGTCATGGCCGCCGGCGCCAGCAACCTGTGGGTCGCGGTGCTCGCCATCTCCCTGGCCATCGGCGCGCACCAGGCCTGGACCGCCAACATCTGGAGCCTGGTGATGGACTACACGCCCAAGCACATGATGAGCACGGTGTTCGGTTTCGGCGGCATGTGCGCGGCCATCGGCGGCATGTTCATGACCCAGCTGGTGGGCCACATCCTGACCGTCACCAACAACAACTACACCGTGCTGTTCACCCTGATCCCGGCGATGTACTTCATCGCCCTGACCTGGATGTACTTCATGGCTCCGCGCAAGATTCCGAAAGTCGAAGACTGACGCTTTCCTCTCGCAGGCCCGGTTCCGGGCCTGCTTTTTTCTCCCCCCTCATCTCTCGGCCGATACCGGCTGGCACCCCCCACGAATTCCGCTCAGCGCCGGCGCTGTTGCCAGGCAGCCGCCAGGCCGCTGAGGCAGATCACCGCGATGCCCAGCTGGGTGATCGGCTGTGGCGTATGGCTGAACAACAACCAGCCCAGCAGCCCGGCGAAGACGATCTGGCAATAGCCGAACGGCGCCAGCAGGGCCGGTGCCGCGAGGCGAAATGCCTGGGTCAGGAACAGGTGGGCGGTCATGCCGCAGGCCCCCAGCGCCAGCATCAGCAGGCCATGGATAAAGCTCGGCACCTGCCAGAAGAAGGGCACCAGCGCACTCATCACCAGGGTGTTGCACAGGCCGGCGAAGAAGTTGCTGGTGGTCGGGCTGTCGTGCTCGGCGAGCTTGCGGGTCAGCAGTTGGTAAAAGCAGAAAAACAGCGCCGAGCAGAAAGGCAGCAGCACCGCCGGGGTGAACAGATCGCCGCCCGGGTGAACGATGATCAGCACCCCGATAAAACCGCAGATCACCGCCAGCCACTGGCCCTTCGTGACCCGCTCGCCCAGCAGCGGCACCGACAGCGCGGTGACCAACACCGGTGCCAGGAAGTTGACCGCGGTGGCTTCGGCCAGGGGGATAAACAGCAGCGCCGAGGTGAACAGCAAGCTGGTGCTGAGCAGGCATAAGGCCCGCGCCAGTTGCAGCAACGGCCGCTTGGTGCGCAACACCCGCAGGCCGGATTGCGGCAGGAAGATCCCGGCCATCAGCAGGGTATGAATCAGGTAGCGGGCCCAGACCACCATCACGATCGGATAGAACCCCGAGAGGTATTTCGACAGGGCGTCGTGACTGGCGAACAGGAAGGTCGCCACGACGACCAGCAGGATGCCCTTGAAGGGCTGGTTGACACCGGAAAGGGGTGTGCTGAGGGTCATCCGCAAGGCCTCTCAAGATAGGTTTTGTTTGTAGAAACAGCTTCGCGGGCAAGCCTCGNCGATAGGGCCATCTGGGCGATCAACTAAAGCCGGGCCAACAACGCCCGGGTCTTGTCCAGGGCCATCTGCGCCCGCTCCAGGGCGCCGACGCCCTGCTCGAGCAACTTCACCGCGGGGATCTCCAGGCTCAACGGCAGGTTGGCCGGCAGACAATGCAAGAGCCCCACCAGGTCGCAATCGCCATCCCCGGGGAAACGCCGCTCGTTGCGGGCCTGGCGCAGGATCTCCTGCATGTCGTCCGGTCGCGGGCCGGCCACGTCGCACAGCTGGGCATAACGCAGCCGTGACGGTGCGACCTTTGCCAGATCCTCCAGGCGCGAGGCCGAACGATCGAAGTGGAACGCGTCCACCAGCACCGCGGCGTTGTCGCGACCGGCGTTCTCCACCACCCGCACCGCCTGCTCCAGGTTGCGCGCATCGGTCCAGGGCATGAACTCCAGGTGCGGATGCAAGCCGTAGATCGACGCCAGGTCGCAAAGTTCGGCGAAGCGTTCGGTCATGCGCCCCTCGTCGGGGTCGTTGCCGGCCACCAGCAACTCGCTGGCGCCGAACTCCGCGCCGACCGCCAGCACCGCCTCGAAATCCGCTACCCGGGTTTGTGGCTTGAGCCGCAGGATCTCCACATCCAGCACGCCGACGCCGGTGTCGCGCAGGCGGCTCAGGGTCTGTCGGCGCAGCTCGGCATCGGCCACCAGGGCAAAGTGATGCTCCTCCGGCGTCGCCGGTACCAGGCGCAAACCGACGTGGCTGTAACCGGCGCGGGCCGCCACCTCGACCATCTGCGGCGGCGAAATCTCCAGCACCGTGAGGCTGGCCAGGGAAAGAATACGCTCGCTCATGCTCATCCCTCGATCAGCGCCGGAGCACAGGCCCGACCGGTCGCCGCCGCTTCGCGGATCGCCTCGATCAGCGCCAGGGTCCGCGCCGCATCGGCCACGCTGACCAGCGGCTCGACCTCACGCTGCGCCACTTTGACGAAATGCTGCAATTGCAGGTGCAGGGCTTCGGCGGCGGTGAAAGGCTCCTCGACCGCCAGCAACGGCTGATGCCAGCCGGTACCGGCCTCGGCGTACTGCCAGCGCTTGAGTTGCGGAATGCTCAGGGCGCCAGCGGTGCCGGCCAGCAGGTAGCACGGCTGGTCGGCCTGGCGCGGGTACACCGGGTTCTCGCCGGAACCCAGTTCCCAGCTCCAGGGCGCCGCCACCGCGTCGGAACCGGTCAGGCTGCCCAGGGCGCCGCTGGCGAATTGCAGCAGGACGGCGGCGCAATCCTCGTTGGCGAAACCGCGCACTGCGTTGCTGGTGACGGCCTGCACCTGACGCACCTCACCACACAGGTGACGCAGCAGGTCGAGGTCGTGAATCAGGTTGGTCAGCAGCATCCCGGCCCCGGGCTCGCGGCGCCAGGGAATCTCGAAATAGCTGTCGGGCTTCTGCAATTGCCAGAGCGCGGTGACCGTGGTCAGCCGGCCCAATGCGCCGCCCTGCACCAACTCATGGGCGCGGACGATCAGCGGGTTGTGCCGGCGGTGATGGCCCACCAGCACCGGCACGCCGCTGTTTTTCACGGCAGCGACCAGTTCACGCGCTTCATCCAGGTGCACGCCGACCGGTTTTTCCAGCAGCACCGGCACTCCGGCCGCCAGGCAATCCAGGGCGGTGCTGACATGCAGGTTGTTCGGGTTGGCGACTATCACCGCGTCGGGGCGGGCCTGTTCGAGCATCTGTCGATAGTCTGGGTAATACGCCACCTCCCACTGCGCAGCGATGCCGGCGGCTTGCGGGCCGGGATCGGCCACGGCGCAGAGTGTGGCTTCGGTCAGGGTCTTGAGGTGCTGGTAATGCTGCTGGCCCATGTTGCCGGCGCCGATCAGGGCAATGCGCAAAGGCGAGTCCAAGGCGGGATCCTCTTGTGATTGTTATCGGAACGCGAGATTGCAAATATTTAGAACTCGGTTCCACTTTCACGCAAGAGCAAAACAAAATAGTGTCCGATCAGCGAACAGCTTTAAGGCTTGAGATCGTGAAGGCCCTTCGGGCCTTATCGCAGGCTACGCCAGCGGCTACAGAAAACACGCAGCCCCTGTAGCCGCTGCCGAGCCCCGCGAGGCTGCGAACGGCTCCGCAGGAGACGCAAAACCTGCCATCGCAGTGTGCCTGGCTAGACTCGGCAGGTTGTTTCACGGCCGCTGCGCGGCCGATCGCAGCCTACGGCAGCGGCTACAGGAATTTCTGCAGATTCAGCTGAAAAGCTCGGAAGCCTGGCTGGCGGCCGAGAGTTCGTCGGTGAACTTCAACAGCAGCGGCGCCAGTTCATGCAGGCGCGCCAATGGCATGCGCGCGCTCGGGCCGGCGATGCTCAGCACTCCGACCACCCGGCCGTCGACCGGATGACGCACCACCGCGGCCACCGCCGAGGTGCCCACTGCCGAACTTTCCTCGACCCAGGCGTAACCCTGCTCCCGGGCCAGGCGCAGGCGTTCGAGCAGCTCGATGTTCGAGCGCGGCGCGTTCGGCCCCAGGTCCGTGGGGATTTCCGCGCCCTGGCGCTCCACCAACGACAAGGCCTCGGCGTCGCTCAGGCAGGCCAGCCAGGCGTGCCCGGAAGCGGTATAGAACAACGGCGCCTCGCGCCCCATGTCGGGGTCGTAGCGCAACCCGGAACGGGCGCCCTGGGACTTGGCGATCCAGGTCTGGCGCTCGTCCTCGATCACCCCGAGGCGCACCAGCTCACCGGTTTCCTGGGCCAGCCGGTCGAGCACCGGCTGGACAATGTCCGCGCCGCTGCTGGACAGGTAGCGAAAGCCCATGGCCACCAGTTTGGTCGACAGGTGATAACGCAGGTTGTCCGGGTTCTGCCGCACGTAGCCCAGGCGGATCAGCTCCGCCAACAGCCGGTGGGTGGCGCTTTTGGGGATGTCCAGTTGCTCGGCCAGGGTCTGCATCGGCAGGCCGCGGGGGTCGCTGGTAAGACTTTCCAGAACGCTGAAGACGCGCTCGATTTGACTGCCGGCCATGGTCGGGTCCAGACGAAATTTGGCCGATTCTAGTGACAACCGGCGCAATGGGAAACACACCGCGGCATCGTTCGATAACCGCCCATAAAAACCTCGGCATGACGCAGATGATCCTGCCCTCGCCTTGCTGCCGACTATTCGACTCCGTATATTTTTTGGAATCAAGTTCCAAAAAACAATAAGTGTTCGTTTAACGGAGTTGCTTCTTCCATGCCTGCCACCGCCACCCTGCACCACCCCGATATCCATTGCGACGTGCTGGTCGTCGGCTCCGGCGCCGCCGGCCTCTCGGCAGCCGTGACCGCGGCCTGGCATGGCCTGAAGGTCATAGTGGTGGAGAAAGACCCGGTGTTCGGCGGCGCCACCGCCTGGTCCGGCGGCTGGGCCTGGGTGCCGTGCAACCCACTGGCGCGACGAGCGGGCATAGTCGAGGACGTGGAACTGCCGCGCACCTACCTGAAACACGAACTGGGCGAACGCTACCAGCCAGCACTGATCGACGCCTTCCTCGAAGCCGGCCCGCGCATGGTGTCGTTCTTCGAGCGCCATACCGCGCTGCAATTCGCCGACGGCAACGCCATCGCCGATATCCACGGCGACACCCCGGGCGCCGGCACCGGCGGACGCTCGGTGATCGCCGCGCCCTACGATGGGCGCGAGGTTGGCAAGCTGCTCAAGCGCCTGCGCAAGACCCTGCGCGAAACCTCGTTCATGGGCATGCCGATCATGGCCGGCGCCGACCTTGCGGCCTTCCTCAACCTGAGCCGTTCGCTGCCGGCGGCCTGGCATGTGAGCAAGCGCTTCGGCCGCCACCTGCGCGACCTCGTCACTCACCGCCGCGCCCTGCAACTGGTCAATGGCGTGGCACTGGTGGCGCGCCTGGCCAAGTCGGCGCAGGACCTTGGCGTGCTGCTCTGGGAATCGGCGCCGGTCACCGAGCTGCTGCGCGACGGCAACGCGGTGACCGGGGCTATTGTCAGCAGCGCCACCCGGGGGCCCATTCGTATCCGCGCCCGCAAAGCGGTGGTGCTGGCGGCCGGCGGTTTCCCCAACGACATCGAGCGGCGCAAGGCGCTGTTCCCACGCACGCCCACCGGCCACGAGCATCTGGCCCTGCCGCCGCTGGCGGTCTCGGGCGACGGCTTGCGCCTGGGGGAAAGCGTCGGCGCCCGGGTCGATACCGACATGGCATCCCCCGTGGCCTGGGCCCCGGTTTCCGCGGTGCCTTACAAGGACGGCAGCCGCGGGCATTTTCCGCACATCATCGAGCGCGGCAAACCAGGGGTCATCGGCGTCTTGCGCAACGGCCAGCGCTTCGTCAACGAAGCCGAGGGTTACTACGACTATGTGCGGGCAATGGTCGCGGCAGCGCCCGAGGGTGAAGAAGTGGCGTCGTGGCTGATCTGCAGCCACAGCTTCCAGCGTCGCTATGGCCTGGGTATTTCCCGGCCCTTCCCGGTGCCGCTGGCGCCCTTTATCCGCAGCGGCTACCTGAAGCGCGGCGACAGCATCGAGGCGCTGGCCCAGGCCTGCGGCATCGATGCGGACGGCCTGCGCGCCACCCTGGCGGAATACAACCGGCATGCCCGACAAGGCCAGGACCCGCAGTTCGGCCGGGGCTCGACGCCTTACAACCGCAAGCAGGGTGACCCGCGCCAGCAACCCAACCCATGCGTGGCGCCCATCGAGCAAGGGCCGTTCTACGCGGTGAAGGTCCAGCCGGGCTGCTTCGGCACTTTCGCCGGGCTCAAGGTCAACCCCCACGCCCAGGTGCTCGACGGCCAGGGCCAGGCCATCGCCGGCCTGTACGCCGCCGGCAGCGACATGGCCAGCATCATGGGCGGCCACTACCCCGCCGGCGGTATCAATCTCGGCCCGGCGCTGACTTTCGGCTATATCGCCGGTCGGCACATTGCTGGCGTCAGTGCTTACGAATAAGGCGGCGATCAATCTCGAAGAGGGCGTGGTGTTTGAGATCGCTTGAAGGCCCTGCGGGCCTTATCGCAGGCTGCGCCAGCGGCTACAGGAAGCGCGTAGCCCTGTAGCCGCTGCCGAGCCCCGCGAGGCTGCGATCGGCTCCGCAGGAGACGCAAACCGGCCGCTGCGGCAGGTCGCGGATGGCCGATCAGAAATCGAAGAACACCGTCTCCCCTTCCCCCTGGATGCGGATATCGAAGCGGTACGCCCGCTGCCCGTCCACTTCGCAGGGATGGGCCAGCAGGGTCTCGCGCCGTTGCGGCTGCTCGATCAGGTTCAACACCGGGCAGGCGGCATTGGCTTCGGCTTCATCGGCGAAATACAGGCGGGTGTGCAGGTGGATGTTGATCCCCCGGGCGAACAGCGCCACGTTGATGTGCGGCGCCATCGGCACCCCGGCGGCATTTTTCACCACGCCCGGCTTGATGGTGTGCAGCGTCCACTCGCCGGCATCGAAGGTGGTGGCCGTGCGCCCGAAGCTGTTGAAGGCTTTCTCCGAATCGAACAGCGGGTCGTAGACGCCCTCGTGGTTGGCTTGCCAGAACTCGAGGAACGAGTCGCGCACCAGATGGCCGTTGCCGTCATACACGTGGCCGATCAGCAGGATCTTTTCCCCCTGGGCATCGGGCCCGGCCATCCGGTTCCAGATCTCGTCGCTGCGGGTCGGGTTGCCCGCGGCGGCCAGCGCCAGGCCGATGTGCACATAAGGGCCGGCCGTTTGCGAGGGGGTTTCAGGCAGCAATTGGATAGGCATGGCAGGCTCCTCAGCAATTCTCGAAGTGGGTTTTGCGCTGGCCGCGCAACACGATGTCGAAGCGATAGGCCAGGCAGTCCATCGGGTTGGCGCTGCTCATGTCCAGGCGCGCGATCAGGCTCTGCACCGCGTCCGGGTTGGCGATCGACTTGACGATCGGGCACAGCGGAATCAGCGGGTCGCCCTCGAAATACAGCTGGGTGATCAACCGCGTGGCGATCGATGGTCCGCTGATGGAGAAATGGATATGCGCCGGGCGCCAGTCGTTCGGGCCGTTGCGCCAGGGGTAAGGACCGGGCTTGATGGTGCGGAAGCTGTAGTAGCCGTCGCGGTCGGTCAGGGCTCGGCCGACACCACCGAAATTCGGGTCCAGGGGCGCCAGGTAGCGGTCGTTCTTGTGCCGGTAGCGACCACCGGCGTTGGCTTGCCACATCTCCACCAGGGTGTGGGGAATCGGCTGGCCGTACTGATCGCAGACCCTGCCGGAAACGATGATTCGCTCGCCCACCGGCAAGCCGCCGTTATTGAAGTTGAGCAGCAGGTCGTTATCGAAACGCCCGGTCTTCAGATGGGAGAAATCGGGGCCACTGGTCTCGCTCAGCGATTGCGGGATGCTCACCAGCGCCTGGCGCGGCGAACGAGCCACGGAGGTCTTGTAGTCGGGGGTCAGGGCCTTGGGATGCCAATTACGGTCACGGATAACGAAACGACTGCTGTCTGCATCAGACATGTCGATCTCCTGTTGTTTGATTTATGGAGCGCAGCCCGCGCAGTTTCAAACAACAGCAGCCCAAGGAATATTGAAAAGGCCTCCCCTATCCATAACCAATAGGTTATGGATAACGCCCCTCGCGATAGGCCTGCCCGACCTCCCGCAGCACCTCGACGCACCATTGCGCCGCCAGCGACAGCGGCAGGCTGGCATTGCTGGAGATGCCCACCGAGCCACCCGGCTCGCGCTGCCCGAGGTCGATCTCGCGCAGCTCGCCATTGGCCAGGTCCAGGCGCACCGCGTCCAGCGGGGCGATCCACAGCGCATCGCTGGACAGCGCATAGCGCCGGCTCAGGGCCACCGAGAGGGTTTCCAGGCGCTGGCGCGACTGGCTGATGCCGCACTGCACAAACAGGCTGTCGGCGAACTTGCGGATGGTGGTGCCGGCCAGCGGCAGCACCAGCGGGTACTGCTCCAGCGCATGCCGCTCCAGCGGCCCGTGCAGCAACGGATGATCGGGACGCGCCACCAGGGTCATGGACTCGCTGTACAGATGCTCGAAGCTCAGGCCCTGGATCTGCGGGCTGTCCGTCATGCGCCCGACCACCAGGTCGACGTCGCCGACCCGCAGCTGCGACAGCAGATAGGCGCTGGGACCGGTGACCACGCTCACCACCAGCGCCGAATGCCGTTCGTGCAGGCGTCGCACCACTTCTGGCAGCAACAGGCTTTCGGCGGTCGAGAGCACACCCAGGCGCACCACGCCGGCGGCATATTCGCCGCCGCGCAAGGTGTTCACCCCCTCGCGCAGGGCCTGCACCGAGGGCCCGGCGTAACGCAGAAAGGCCATTCCCGCCTCGGTCAGGCTGAGCCCGGCCTTGCTCCGGGCGAACAGCCGGGTGTCGAGCAACTCTTCCAGTTCCTTGAGGGTTTTCGACATTGCCGGCTGGCTCACCGCAAGCACATCCGCCGCCCGCGCCAGGCTGCCCTGACGAGATATTTCAAGAAAACATACGAGGTGACGGAATTTGATGCGGGTATCGATGTTCAAAGGAGGCCCCGGATGTGTCGCGACAGGATCGATGCGGCTGCGGGCAATGGTAGCGTGCATGCAAAAGGCTGACGACCGGACTGGCACCAGCTTTACTCACCAGCAACACTGATCAGCAAATAAGAAGAGGATTCACCCATGCTTTGGAAGAAAGGACGGCGCAGCGACAACGTGGTGGATGCTCGCGATGACAGTGGTGGTGGAGGTGGCGGTCTGCGCTTTGGCGGCGGCAAGGGCCTGAGCCTGACTGCCATCATCCTGATCGTCGGCATCGGCTGGGTCACCGGCCAGGACCCGCTGCAAATCCTCGGGCAACTCGTCGGGCAGATGGATCAGTCCTCGGCGCCCGCCACCACCCAGCAGACCCGCCAGGCGCCGCCGGCCAACGACGAGCAGGCGGAATTCGTGCGCTCCATCCTCGGCGACACCGAAGACACCTGGGGCCAGATCTTCCAGCAGGCCGGACGCTCCTACCAGCAACCCAAGCTCATCCTGTTCCGTGGCCGGGTGAATTCCGCCTGCGGCTCGGCGACCTCCGCCACCGGCCCCTTCTACTGCCCGGCCGACCAGCAGGTGTACCTGGACATGGACTTCTTCCGCGAGATGGACCAGCGCTTCTCGGCCGCCGGCGACTTCGCCCAGGCCTACGTGATCGCCCACGAAATCGGCCACCACGTACAGACCCTGCTCGGCGTCTCGGCGAAGATCCAGACCGCCCGCCAACAGGGCCGGCAGATGGAAGGCGACGGCGGCCTGCTGGTGCGCCAGGAACTGCAAGCCGACTGCCTGGCGGGCGTCTGGGCCAACCATGCGCAGAAACGCCTGAACTGGCTGGAGCCGGGGGATATCGAAGAAGCCCTGAACGCCGCCAACGCCATCGGTGACGACCGCCTGCAACAGCAAGGCCAGGGCCGCGTGGTGCCGGACTCCTTCACCCACGGCAGCTCGGCGCAACGGGTGCGCTGGTTCAAGGCAGGCTTCACCCAGGGTCAGGTCGGCCAGTGCGATACCTTCGCGGCGAAGAGTCTGTAATGCGCCGGGCACTGGTGCTGCTCACGTTATGGATGATCTGCGCCGGCGCGCAGGCAGCGGAAAATGGCGTCAAGACGGTCAGCCCCGCGCGGCTGAACCTCGAAGGCGGCGAACTGGCCATCGGCCTGAGCCAGGATTGGCAGCAGCCGCTGCCGGAGATCCAGCGGGCACTGATCATCGTCCACGGGCGCCTGCGCAACGCCCAGACCTACCTGCACAGCGCCGAACAGGCCGCCAGCCAGGCCGGGCAAAGCGCGGCCACCCTGGTGATCGCCCCGCAGTTTCTCAATCAGAGCGATATCGAGCGCCACCAGCTACCCGACTCGCTGCTGCGCTGGCAGGGCAATGGCTGGATGGCCGGCGAGCCGTCCAGCGGGCCCAAGCCACAAAGCTCTTATGCGGTGCTGGACGCGATCATCACGCGGCTGAGCGATCGCCAGCAGTTTCCGTCCCTGACCGAGATAGTCGTCGCCGGCCACTCTGGTGGCGCCCAGGTAGTGCAGCGTTTTGCCCTGCTCGGCAAGCATCATCCGGGCCTGGAGGATGACGGCATCAAATTGCGCTACGTCATCGCCAACCCATCGTCCTATGCCTATTTCGACGAGCAGCGCCCGGCGAAGGTCGACGCCAGCGCGTGCCCCGGTTTCAACAACTGGAAGTACGGCCTGCTCAAACTGCCGGCCTACGCCGCCGGCCAGACCGCGCAGCAACTGGAACAGCGCTATATCAAACGCGATATCACCTATCTGCTGGGCCAGCAGGACACCGACCCGCACCACCCGGCGCTGGACACCAGTTGCGCCGCCGAGGCCCAGGGCGCCTACCGGTTGATTCGCGGGCACAACTACTTCGACTACCTGAAACAGCGCCATCCCCAGGGGCTGCAACAGCAGCTGGTCGAAGTGCCCGGGGTCGGGCATGACGGCGACAAGATGTTCACTTCGCCCGAGGGGCAGAAGGCGTTGTTCGGCCAGTAGGCACGGTGAAATCAGCAATGACGCTATCGCGGGCAAGCCTCGCTCCTACAGGTTCGTTGTCGTANCCCGCGAAGCTTTTCAAGCCAACACCATCTGCCGTAGAACGCCGCAATCCTCGGCATGCCAGTCGGCCAGTTCCGGCCACGGGTTATCCGGCAGGTTCACCAACACCGTGTGGGTGCCCGCCGCGCGACCGCAGTCGAGGTCGAAGCGGTAGTCGCCGACCATCACCATTTCAGCGGGCGCCACCTCCCAGGCCGCAGCCAGTTTCAGCAAGCCGCCGGGATGAGGTTTGGGCGGGGCCTCGTCGCGCCCCAGCACGTCCTCGACGGCAAAGCAGTCGGCCAGGCCGATGGCCTCCAGGGTGACATGGGCCAGCTCCCGCGCATTGCGGGTCAGGATGCCCAGGCGATAGCCCCGCGCCGCCAGCTCCCGCACCAGCTCCACCGCCCCCGGCGCCGGGCGCGAACCCAGGGCCAGATCGCGTTCGTGCTCCAGCAGCCAGGCGTGTTTCGCCGCGGCTTCGGCGGCGGGCAAGGCCGCGAGGTGGGTCAGGATGTCGTGCTCCGGCGGAATCCCCAGCGCTTCGCGAATGGCCGCGAAATCATGCACGGCCACCGTCAGGGTGCCGTCCATGTCGAACACCCAATGACGCACCTCGGCCAGGCTCATGCCCAGTCCTTGCGGTGACGGATCAGGCCTTCCTGGGTCACCGAGGCCACCAGTTGGCCGGCGCGGTTGAACACGCTGCCACGGGAGAAACCACGGGAATTGCCGGCCCAGGGGCTGTCCATGGCATACAGCAGCCAGTCGTCGGCGCGCAGGTCGGCATGGAACCACAGCGCGTGGTCGAGGCTGGCGACCTGCATGTCCTTCTGCCACACCGACTTGCCGTGGGGCAGCATCGAGGTGGTCAACAGGCCGAAGTCCGAGGCGTAGGCCAGCAGGTATTTATGCAGCGCGGGAATGTCCGGCAGCTCGCCGTCGGCGCGGAACCAGACGTATTTGATCGGGTCCGCCGGCTGCGGGTTGTAGGGGTCTTTCTCGGTCACCGGGCGCACTTCGATGGGCTTGGGGCACAGCAGTTTTTCGCGCATGTGCTCCGGGATCAGGTGCGCACGCTGCTGGGTGATCTCCAGCTCCGATGGCAGGTTTTCCGGGCCGACCACCTGGGGCATGGTGTCCTGGTGCTCGAAGCCTTCCTCGTCGTACTGGAACGAGGCGCTGCAGGTGAAGATCGGGTTGCCCTTCTGGATCGCCGTGACCCGGCGGGTGCTGAAGCTGCCGCCATCGCGCACCCGGTCGACCTGGTACACCACCGGCAACGCCGCATCGCCCGGACGCAGGAAGTAACCGTGCAGCGAATGCACATGGCGCGCCTCTTCGACAGTCTGGCTGGCCGCGGACAGGGACTGACCCAACACCTGGCCGCCGAACAGCTGGCGGAAGCCCAGGTCCTGGCTACGACCGCGAAACAGGTTTTCCTCGATCGGTTCCAGGGTCAACAGGTCGACCAGATCATCCAACACGTGGCTCATTCAGACTCTCCTCACACAGAGCAATGCCGCGCAGTCTTGGCTGCTGCGGTCGATTCAATCGGGTTCACACACATGGGCACACTCCAGATGCCCCCGACCTGCTATCCATGCAAGGTTTCCAACCATTGTTCGCGGTTGATGCGATACAGCACATGATGACGCAGCGGATGCTCGCTGCCGAGCTTTGGGTGATCGAAATCGTCGTCTGCATCGTGTTGCATGCCGATGGCCTGCATGACTTTCTGCGACGGCAGGTTGCTGGTGGTGGTAAAGGCGACGATCTCGTTCAGGGCCAGGCGATCGAAGCCGCAACGCAGCGCGGTCCAGGCCGCTTCGCTGGCGTAGCCCAGGCCCCAGTGTTCGCGCGCCAGGCGCCAGCCGATTTCCACCGCCGGGGTGAACGGCGCTTCGAAGCCCACCACACCGAGCCCGGTAAAACCGATGAAGGCCCCGGTATCCTTGCGCTCCAGCGCCCAGGTGCCAAAACCGTGCTCGGCGAAATGCCCACGGATCCGGCCGATCAGCGCGGCGCTTTCCAGGCGGCTCAAGGGGGCCGGAAAGTAACGCATCACCTGCGGGTCGGCGCACATCGCCGCAAACGCCGGCAAATCCTCGTCGCGCCACTGGCGCAACAGCAGTCGAGCACTTTCGAGTTGCAGTATCGGCTCCATCGTCCCCTCCATTTCCATGCGTGCCAGTCTACATCGCTGGTAGGATCCTTTTCGGATTCCTACATGAAATTGCCATGCCACTGCCGCTGATCTACCACGACGACTACAGCCCCGAGTTCCCGGCGGAGCACCGCTTCCCCATGGACAAGTTTCGCCTGCTGCGCGACCACCTGGTGGATAGCGGCCTGACCCGCGATGCCGACCTGCTGCGCCCAGAACTGTGCCCGGCGGAGATTCTCGCCCTGGCTCATGACCCTGGGTATATCGAACGTTACATGGCCGGCGAGTTGTCGCGGGAAGACCAACGGCGCCTCGGCCTGCCCTGGAACGAAGCCCTGGCCCGGCGCACCGTGCGCGCCGTCGGCGGCTCGCTGCTGGCCGCCGAACAAGCCCTGGAGCATGGCCTGGCCTGTCACCTGGCCGGCGGCACCCATCACGCCCACTACGACCACCCGGCGGGCTTCTGCATCTTCAACGACCTGGCGGTGATCAGCCATTACCTGCTGGAAGCCGGGCGGGTCGGCCGGGTGCTGATCTTCGACTGCGACGTGCACCAGGGCGACGGCACCGCGCGGATTCTCGAACATACCCCGGACGCCGTGACCGTCTCGCTGCACTGTGAAAAAAACTTCCCGGCACGCAAGGCCACCAGCGACTGGGACATCCCCCTGCCGATGGGCATGGGTGACGCCGATTACCTGAAGGTGGTCGACGACGCGCTCAATTACCTGCTGCCGCTGTACCAGCCGGACCTGGTGCTGTACGACGCCGGGGTGGATGTGCACAAGGACGATGCCCTGGGTTACCTGAAGCTGACCGACCAGGGCGTCGCCGCCCGCGACGAACAGGTGATGCGCCATTGCCTGGGCCGCGACATCCCGGTGCTCGGAGTGATCGGCGGTGGCTACAGCAAGGACCGCCAGGCCCTGGCGCGGCGCCACGGCATCCTCCACCACAGCGCGCAACGGGTGTGGACGTCATCAGGTTGTCACTGAAAGCTGGGCGCCTTACCCACAATGGCTGTGGAGCCGCTTGTGGATAACCTGAGTGCAAGCGGCTGCAGGCCATGCGGGCTGTACCCTACAGACAGGCGATCATTTTTTGATCAGCCCCGCTAAACACTGCTGAATGCTGCGAAGCGGGAGCGTTGATGGTGAT
>NZ_JBQENK010000018.1:129281-137006 GCF_052044735.1 Pseudomonas sp. 22526 | reverse complement strand
GACATCGCTTGAGCTCGATGCCGCTGATCGCGAGCAAGCTTCGCTCCTACAGATGAGGGGGCGCTGTTAGTACGCTGTCCTGCCGGTATGGTTGTTCAACGAGATGACCTTGGTCTTGCCGATGCGGTGACGATAGATCTCGCGCAGGTACTTGATGGCTTTCTTCACGCAATCGCGGGACAGGCGGATGTCGTTGATCGAGACGAACTTGTCCTTGTCGTTGATCAGTTCGCGGTACTTCTTCTCGTACATCGGCTTGATTGCGTACCAGTTGGTATCGAGGATCTTCGCCGGGTTCTCGAACTCGTTGAGCAGCTCGTCGATGCGGCTTTCATCGAACTCCTCGCTGACGATGAAATCGAGGATCGAGTTGTCCAGGGTCTCGTCGAAGCGGTACGGGTTGCGGGCGAAGCAACGCTTGATAAAGGCCACGATCAGGGTCAGGAAGTCGTCCGACAGGCACGGGCTCTTGGCGATCAGGGTGGTCAGCGACAGGTTGGCCGAAGCGCCGATCACCAGGGCGTAACGCTTGAGGGTGGTGTTGGGGAACAGGCTGTTGAGGTGGGTCTTGAGCCGGTTCAGGTCCATGTACGACAGCTTGTAGTCCTTCGGCAGGGAGACGATCGACACCACCGACGAGCAGTTCTTGAAGAAGTGCAGGTCGTGCAGGGCGGCTGCGTCATAACCGGAAGCCTTGTATTGCTCCAGCGCCGCGCGATAACGCTTGGACTCGATCGGCAGCAGGCTGATGCCCTCGATGGCCTGGGTCACCTTGTTGAAGTGCGGCAGGTCGATGGAGCGGAAGAACAGGTCGTCGATGTTCAGGCGCTGCGGCTCTTTCTCGAACACCTTGAACTTGTCGCCGGTCGGCACCGGGGTTTCCGGGACCACGGACTCGGCATAGGCGATCGCCACCGGGCCGGCCAGGCTCATGAACAGGTCGTTGGCATCCAGGCGGATGGTCTCGCCGATGTCGATGCCGGCGCGGCGGAAGTAGTTCTGGTCGTAGTCGGTGGTCACCGCCTGGGCGGTGAGGATGTTGAAGATCTGCTGGGAGATGTACTGGTTGGCGTGCTTCTCCATGGCGTTGACGTCGATGTTCTGGATGTTGCCGTCATCGCTTTCTTCGGCATAACGCATGATGTCGTTGGAGATCAGCATCATCGCGTTCCATGGGCGGATGCGCCCCATGACGCTGGCTTCGCTGCTGTCTTCGTTATCGAAGTTGTAGGAGAAGTCCCATTCTTCCGACAGGTATTTGCACAGCAGTCGTCCGGCGTTGATGTGCAAGGCTTCGGACATTTCGCTGCGGTGGTCGGAGATATTCGGCAGTACGCAGATACCGCTGGTGAAGATCGGCTCGAAGACGAAGGAGTGACCGCTCTTGCTGTCGTGCTCGTCGATCGGCTTGGTGTCGAACGTCTTGTTCATGTACGAGTACTGCTGGGCCAGGCCGAACTCCGAGGCCATGCCCGAACCGGTACCGCCGCCGGCGCTGAAGATCGAGAAGTACAGGCGCGACTGGTTGGCCTTGATGCCGCAGGAGTCGATCAGGTACGAGTGGATCATTTTCCAGTCGGGGCTGGAGAAGCGCTGGGTGTCCTTGTTGAGGATGATCTTGGCCAGGTACTGGCCGAGGATCGGCGCGTTACCGGCGCCGCCGGCATGGACTTCCGAGAGGTCCATGATCTTCATCTTGCTGTAGTCACGGATGAAGCCGCTCTTTTCGCCCTTGCGCGAGAAGCGGATGCGCCCGGCGATGTCCTTGTCCAGATCGCCCAGCATCACCAGCGGCTCGACCAGGAACACCGGTTTGCTCGCCTTGTTCTGGCCCAGGCGCAGGTTGTGGCGGATCCACTGGGCGGGGCTGTAGCCCTTGTCGGCATAGGCCTTGTCGTCGTTGTTGAACTCGTTGAGGTAGAACTTGCGGGCGTTGTACACCAGCTCCGCCACATCCAGGGCGATGTTCGACCCGCAGCGGCCCAGGCCGATCAGGCAGACCGAGGGAAACTCCTGCTCGCGACGCGCCTCGAGTTCGTCCTCCAGGTGCGGTGCGCGGGGGAATACCGAGTCGCGCAGGCCGTCGAGGTTGTCGAGGATACGGTCGGTGTTGGTTTCGGTGAAGTAGAGGTACTGCTGTGGCGCCTGCGGGCGCGAGCTGGACAATGGCTTCGAATCTGAAAAGCTCTGGCTGCCCGGGGTCAGCGTCAGTTCGGATACTGCGTTGGCAGAATTGTTTTTAGAAGTCATTGTGCGCCGTGTGCCTGGACTGGTCGGCTCGGTGACAAGATATCAAAGAGCCATCAAGTGGGTTCTCGCGACTTTACAGTGCGATATTGGCCCCAGCGATAGGGATAAGTCTGATGGCCGCTAGGGGGAATCCTTTCCTAAGTTCAGATGAATCGGCCAGTTTTCGGTGATCTTTAATCAAAAGGAGGCAAGATGATGGCTACGTTACCCACCCTCGGGTTCGCCGGTATTGGCCTGATGGGCTTGCCCATGTGTCGCCGTCTGCTGGCGGCGGGTTATCCCCTGGTGGTGTGGAACCGCAATCGGGAAAAATGCACGCCGCTGCTGGAGGCCGGCGCGCGACTGGCCGAGACCCCGGCCCGGCTGTGCGAATCCGCGGATCTGGTGCTGCTGTGCCTGGCCAATACCGAGGTGGTGCGCGAGGTGGTGTTCGGTGCCGAGAGTATCGCCCAGGGAGCCCGGGCCGGCCAGTTGCTGGTGGACCTTTCCAGCCTGGAACCGACCGCCACCCGGGAAATGGCCGCGCAGCTGGCGAGCAGCACCGGCATGGGCTGGGTCGATGCCCCGGTGTCCGGCGGCACGCCCGGTGCCGAGGCCGGCAGCCTGGCGATCATGGTCGGCGGCGAGGCGGCGGATATCGAAAGGGTTCGGCCAGTCCTGCTCAATCTGGGGCAACGGGTGACCCATATGGGCGGCGTCGGCGCCGGCCAGGTGACCAAGGCCTGCAACCAGATGATCGTCGCCTGCAATGCGCTGGTGATCGCCGAAGTGGTGGCGCTGGCCGAACGTTCCGGGGTCGATGCGTCATTGCTGGCCGAGGCGCTGGCCGGTGGTTTTGCCGATTCCAGGCCGTTGCAGATCCTTGCCCCGCAGATGGCCGAAAGCCGCTTCGAACCGATCAAATGGCATGTGCGCACCCTGCTCAAGGATCTGGACGGTGCGGTGAAGTTTTCTCGCGAGCAGGGCTCGGCCACGCCGATCAGCGGATTGGCTGCACAGCTGATGCGCCTGCATGGCGGCCAGGGCTATCTGGAGCAGGATCCCGCGACCCTGATCCGCCTGTATCGCGAACCGGCGTCAGAGGGCTGACCACGCCAACGGCGGGCAGCATGCGCTGCTCGATCTCGTCGATCATTCCGGGCAACTCTTCCAGGGGCATCGCCCGGCTGAGCAGGTAACCCTGGATGAAGTCGCAGCCGTATTGGGCGAGGAATTCGTACTGCTGCACGCTCTCGACGCCTTCGGTCACCACCTGCAAGTGCAGGGTATGGGCCATGACGATGATCGCCTGGACGATCTCCTTGTCCTGGGTCGACTGGGGCACGTCCTGGATGAACGAACGGTCGATCTTCAGGGTGTTGAGCGGCAGGCGCTTGAGGTAGGCGAGGGACGAGTAACCGGTGCCGAAGTCGTCGATCGACAGTGATACGCCGAGATTGCGGATCTGCCGCAACAGGGCCACAGTGCTGTCGATGTTGCCCATCAGGGCGTTTTCCGTGACCTCCAGTTCCAGGCGCTGGGGCGCGACACCGGCGCTGCTCAGGGCGTTGGCGATCTCCTCGGCCAGCTCCTCCCGGGCCAGGTTCAGGGCCGAGCAGTTCACTGCGATTTTCAGCTCGGCAAAGCCGTGGCGGGACAGGGCGGCCAGGTCCTCGCAGGCCTTGCGCAGGACCCAGTTGTCCAGTTCGGCAATCAGCCCGTTGGCTTCGGCGATCCCGATGAAACGGTCCGGGGCCAGCAGCCCGTGCAACGGATGCCGCCAGCGCACCAGCGCTTCGAGCTTGCTGACTTTGCGGCTGCTCAGGTCGTAGATGGGTTGGTAATACAGGGTCAATCCGGCTTCGCTGCGCAGGGCGTTGCGCAACTCTTCCTCCAGTTGCAGTTCCAGGCTGGCCCGGGTCTTCAGGTTGGCGCTGAAGAAATGCAGGCTGTTGCGACCGCTGCCCTTGGATTGATAGAGCGCCAGGTCGGCATGCTTGAGTAGCTCTTCGCTGGTCTTGCCATCGTCGGGAAAGACGCTGATGCCGATGCTGGTGGTCATCACCATGCGCCTTCCTGCCAGCTCGATGGGCTCCTTCATCTTGCTCATGATGCGCTGCGCCAAGTGCTGGGCTTCGTCGCGGTCGTTCAGGCTCATGAGAATGCAGAACTCGTCTCCGCCGAAACGCGCCACCACGTCTTCATGGCTGCGGGTGGAGCTTTTGATATGGCCGGCAATCACCTTCAACAGTTCGTCGCCGGCATCGTGGCCGAGGCTGTCGTTGATCCGCTTGAAGTGATCGATGTCGAGGAACATCACCGCCAGCATGCCGCCCTGCACGGTCTTTTCGATGAGCTTTTCGGCGAACAGCTGATTGAAACCGCGACGATTGATCAGGTTGGTCAGGGCGTCGTAATGCGCCACCTGTTGCAGCGCTACCCGGGCCTGGTCCAGTTGGCTGAGCAGGGTGTTGACCCGGCGCAGGTCCTGCTCCTTGTGCTGCAGTTTCTTGTCCGCCAGGGCTGCGCTGATGCTGCTGCCGATGATCAGCAGGGCAATCACGGCGATGGTCAGGCCCAGTTGCAAGGGGTTGTCGTCCACCGCGATCGAGGGTGTGCCCGCCGCTGGCATCACCAGTTTCAACGCCCACATGCCGGTGAAATGCATGGCGACTATGCCACCCCCCAGCAGCAGGCTGGAGGCATATTTGAGCAACTGGTGGAACACGCCGCTGCCATTGCTCAAGTAGCGGGACAAGAGCAAGGCGACCAGGCTTGCGCTGATGGCGATGGCAATCGACAGGCCGAACAGGTCGGGCTGGTAGTAGGCCGTGGCTTGCGAGCGCATGGCGGCCATGCCGACATAATGCATGGTGCAGATGCCCAGGCCGATCCAGATCGACGCCAGCAGGTAGCGCCACAGCTGCAGTTGGGCATGGCTGAGGGTCTTCATCGCCAGCCAGGATGCAATCACCGCGATCAGCAGCGACAGCAGGGTCATGGGCAGGTCGTAATGGGTTTCGATGGGGATCTGCAGCGCCAGCATGCCGATGAAGTGCATGGCCCAGATGCCGCCGGCCAGGCAGAAGGCGCCGACCCAGCGCCAGCGTTGCTGGGCCGCTGCCAGGTCGACGTGGCGCACCCGTTCGGCCATGTCCAGGGTGGCGAAGCTGCCGGCGCAGGCCACCAGATAGGCGAGGATCACCAGCACGGGGTTGTGGTTGCAGGTGAGTAATACCTGCCCGCCTTCGGGGAGCTCGGTAAAAAAATGCAGACCAAGCCATTCCATCGCATGCCCCGTTTCTTGAGTCATCCAGGGCCAACCCTGGGGGGCTGGCCAATGGGACTGAGTATAGGAAGCCGAGCCGAGGCCGGGAGCGATGGTGGCAAATTGACTTAAATGATTTCGGAATTCAGCTCATAACCAATCGAGCTAAGCGCTCTGTTCGAAGTACTGCGTCGGCTCCAGGGGCGCGAGCCCGAATGCCGCGCGCGCGGCGTCGCAATCGACGTTCTGTTGGCCATTTTCCCAGGACGCCTCGAACTCGCGGCAGGTGCTGGAGCGCTGGTGGTAGATCGAACAGCTGACTTCCTTGCCGACCTCGCCGGTCAGCGCGGTGCAGCGGGTCGGCTTGCAATCGGTACCGAGCATGGCGACCCGGCTGGGGCTGATGGACGCCACCAGATCGTCGGGGACCGTACCGCCGGAAGAGGCGCATTCACCCCAGAAAAAAGACACACGAAAGTGTGAACAGCAGGCACCGCAATTCAGACACGGACTGGCTTCGGACATGGGCGTATTCAAAGGGGAGGAGGTTGATGAGGGGGGCAGCAAGGCCGCTATTCTAGGCTTCGCAACGGCCTTGGGAAGGGGGCGCGCGAGGTATTTTTCAGGCCCTGTGCAAGTCCTTGAAAAATCGGGCTTTAGCCCCGGTATCCGGGGGCTTGCGGCGGTTTTGGCGGGGGCGCTGGCGCTGTTTGGGCAGCCGTCGAGCGCGGTCGACGAACCGTGCTTCGGATTGCCTGATATCAGACTTACGAATCATTACAGACAACCGCGGCGGGGCTGACTAGATTGCAACTTCCAGGCTCGGTTGCGTCTGGCCGAATAACAATAAATGAGACCGACCCATGCAGAACTCGACCCAAGCGGCGAATGCCTGGCGCATTCTGTTCCTGTTGTTCCTGGCTAACCTGTTCAACTTCTTCGATCGCACCATTCCGGCCATCATCATCGAGCCGATCCGCATGGAATGGCACCTGAGCGACTTCCAGATCGGCATCATCGGCACCGCCTTCACCATCGTCTACGCCATTGCCGGCCTGCCCCTGGGGCGCATGGCCGATACCGGCTCGCGCAGCAAGCTCATGGGCTGGGGCCTGGCGGTGTGGAGCGGGCTGACCGCGGTCAACGGCCTGGTGGGCAGTTTCTGGAGTTTCCTGATCGTGCGCATGGGCGTCGGCATCGGCGAAGCCAGCTATGCGCCGGCCGCCAACTCGCTGATCGGCGACCTGTTCCCGGCCCATCGCCGGGCCCGGGCCATGGGTATCTTCATGCTCGGCCTGCCCCTGGGCCTGTTGCTGGCGTTCTTCACCATCGGCGCCATGGTCAAGGCCTTCGACAGCTGGCGCGCACCCTTCTTTATCGCCGCGGTGCCGGGGCTGTTGCTGGCGGTGTTCATGTTCTTCATCAAGGAGCCCAAGCGCGGGGCGGCGGAGACGGTGAAGGTCTCCCAGGAGCGCGTCGACCGGCCGATCCGCCGGGTGCTGGCGATCCCGACCTTTCTCTGGCTGGTGCTGGCCGGGCTGACCTTCAACTTCGCCACCTACGCCTGCAACTCGTTCCTGGTGCCGATGCTGCAGCGTTATTTCCTGATGTCCTTGCAGGACGCCGCGGTGGCGACCGGGGTGATAGTCGGGGTGACCGGCCTGTTCGGGCTGACCCTGGGCGGCTGGGTCGCCGACAAGATCCACCAGCGTGTCGCCAACGGCCGGTTGTTGTTCGCCGCCTTCAGCATGCTGATCTCGACCCTGTGCACCGCCTGGGCCCTGCATGCCGGGCGCATCGAGATCGGGGTGTTCGTCGCGGTGTTCAGTGTCGGCTGGCTGTTCGCCTACAACTTCTATACCTGCGTTTACACGGCGATCCAGGATGTGGTCGAACCACGCTTGCGGGCCACGGCCATGGCGCTGTTCTTCGCCGGCCTGTATCTGTTGGGTGGCGGCCTGGGGCCGGTGGTGGTGGGGGCGCTGTCCGATCACTTCGCCCATGCGGCGATGTACGCCGCCGGGGCCGAGCAGATGACCGAGGCGTTCAAGGCGGTCGGCCTGCATGACGCCATGTACCTGATCCCGGTGGCGCTGCTGCTGACCATGCTGTTCCTGTTCCTGGCCTCGCGCTGCTTTGTGCGCGATGCGCAGCGGATGAAGGACGGGTTGGTGCCGGGCGCGCCGGCGGGGGCTGCGGTGACCGCCTGATCCACCATGTCCTGTAGG
>NZ_JBQENK010000018.1:30289-129226 GCF_052044735.1 Pseudomonas sp. 22526 | reverse complement strand
CGCTCCTACAGAAGCCGATAAAAAAGGCCCGCATTGTGCGGGCCTTTTTCATTTACCGGGAGAGCAGGGGATCAGCCCGCTACCAGTACCCGGATCGCTTCCAGGCGCAGCGCGGCTTTTTCAAGCATGGCCAGGCCTTGTTCGCGTTGTTGGCGCAGGGCCACCAGCTCGCTGTCGCGCACGGTCGGGTTGACCGCTTGCAACGCGGTCAGGCGCGCCAGTTCTTCGTCGGTGTCGGCGGCCAGGCGACGTTGCGCCTCGGCCACGCGCTCGGCGTGACGCGGGGCGATCTTCGCTTCGCCGGCGTTGATCTTCGGCGTCAGCTGGTCGCGCTGGGCCTGGATGAACTTGTTGGCGCTGGCCCGTGGCACGCTTTCCAGCTGGTCGTTGAGGGTCTCGAAGGCGACGCGCGCCGACAGGTCGTTGCCGTTGGCGTCCAGCAGGCAGCGCAGGGCAGCCGGTGGCAGGTAGCGGCCCAGCTGCAGCGAACGCGGTGCTACCACCTCGCTGACGTACAGCAGTTCCAGCAACACGGTGCCGGGTTTCAGCGCCTTGTTCTTGATCAGCGCCACGGCGGTGTTGCCCATGGAGCCGGACAGCACCAGGTCCATGCCGCCTTGCACCATCGGGTGTTCCCAGGTGATGAACTGCATGTCTTCGCGAGACAGCGCCTGGTTGCGGTCGTAGGTGATGGTCACGCCTTCGTCATCGCCCAGGGGGAAGCTGGCGTCGAGCATTTTTTCGCTCGGCTTGAGGATCAGCGCGTTGTCCGAATGGTCTTCGCTGTCGATGCCGAAGGCGTCGAACAGGGTTTCCATGTAGATCGGCAGGGCGAACTGGTCGTCCTGTTCGAGGATCGCTTCCACCAGAGTATCGCCTTCGCCAGCGCCGCCGGAGTTGAGTTCCAGCAGACGGTCGCGACCGGTGTGCAGCTCGTCTTCCAGACGCTCGCGCTCGGTGCGCGCTTCGTCGATCAGCGCTTGCCACTCGCCGTCGTCGGCTTCTTCCAGCAGCGGCAGCAGGCGCGGGCCGAACTGATGCTGCAGGGCGTTGCCGGTCGGGCAGGTATTGAGGAAGGCGTTCAGCGCTTCGTGGTACCACTGGAACAGACGCTCTTGCGGGCTGGTTTCCAGGTATGGCACATGCAGTTCGATCACGTGTTTCTGGCCGATCCGGTCGAGACGGCCGATCCGCTGCTCCAGCAGGTCCGGGTGCGACGGCAGATCGAACAGCACCAGGTGGTGGGCGAACTGGAAGTTGCGACCTTCACTGCCGATTTCCGAGCAGATCAGCACCTGGGCGCCGAACTCTTCGTCGGCGAAGTAGGCGGCGGCGCGGTCGCGCTCGAGGATGTTCATGCCTTCGTGGAATACCGTGGCCGGGATGCCGGAACGCACGCGCAGGGCGTCTTCCAGGTCCATGGCGGTTTCCGCGTGGGCGCAGATCACCAGGACCTTGGTGCGCTTGAGCATCTTCAGCTGGTCGATCAGCCACTCGACGCGCGGGTCGAATTTCCACCAGCGCTCTTCTTCGCTGGCGTCCGGCTGGGCCTGGAAGCTGACTTCCGGGTACAGCTCGGCGTGTTCGCCCAGCGGCAGTTCCAGGTACTCGTCCGGGCACGGCAGCGGGTACGGGTGCAGTTTGCGCTCGGGGAAGCCTTGCACCGCGGCGCGGGTGTTGCGGAACAGCACGCGGCCGGTGCCGTGGCGGTCCAGCAGCTCGCGCACCAGGCGCGCGCTGGCCTCGCTGTCGCCCTCGTTGACGGCGGCGAGCAGGGCTTCGCCTTCGTTGCCGAGGAAACCGTGGATGGTCTTGTGCGCTTCTGGCGACAGGCGACCTTTATCCAGCAGCTCCTGCACGGCTTCGGCCACCGGGCGATAGTTTTCGCTCTCGGCGCGGAAGGCGGCCAGGTCGTGGAAACGGTTCGGGTCGAGCAGGCGCAGACGGGCGAAGTGGCTGTCCTGGCCCAGCTGTTCCGGGGTGGCGGTGAGCAGCAGGACGCCCGGGATCACCTCGGCCAGCTGTTCCACCAGCGCGTATTCCGGGCTGACCTGGTCTTCGTGCCACACCAGGTGGTGGGCTTCGTCGACCACCATCAGGTCCCAGCCGGCGGCGAACAGCGCGTCCTGGGCCTTCTCGTCGTCCACCAGCCATTCCAGGGCCACCAGGGCGAGCTGGGTGTCCTCGAAGGGGTTGGCGGCATCGCTTTCGATAAAACGTTCTTCGTCGAACAGCGCGACCTGCAGGTTGAAGCGCCGGCGCATTTCCACCAGCCACTGGTGCTGCAGGTTCTCCGGGACCAGGATCAGCACGCGGCTGGCGCGGCCCGACAGCAGCTGGCGATGGATCACCAGGCCGGCTTCGATGGTCTTGCCCAGGCCCACTTCGTCCGCCAGGAGAACCCGCGGCGCGATACGGTCGGCGACTTCACGGGCAATGTGCAGCTGGTGGGCGATAGGCTGGGCGCGTACGCCACCCAGGCCCCACAGCGACGATTGCAGCTGGCGGCTGGTGTGTTCCAGGGTGTGGTAACGCAGGGAGAACCAGGCCAGCGGGTCGATCTGCCCGGCGAACAGACGGTCGCTGGCCAGACGGAACTGGATGAAGTTCGAGAGTTGGGTTTCCGGCAGGGTGACGACTTCGTTCTGCCCGTTGAGGCCGTGGTAGACCAGCAGGCCGTCGACGTCGTCGACTTCGCGCACGGTCATTTTCCAGCCTTCGAAATGGGTGATGGTGTCACCCGGGGAAAACCTCACGCGAGTGAGGGGCGCATTCCGTAGCGCATACTGGCGAGTGTCGCCAGTGGCCGGATAGAGCACGGTCAGCAAGCGGCCGTCCTGTGCCAGAACGGTGCCTAGACCTAGCTCGGCTTCGCTGTCACTAATCCAGCGTTGCCCCGGTTGATACTGCTGCGCCATGCTGCCTGACTCCCGCCTTGAAAAAGCCGACTATGTTAACGGATCGGCGCCCTCAGGCCAAAGGACTCTCACAAAAACAACTACGCTGGAAGGTAGCGTATCGGGCGCATTTGCCGGGGCTCGGGGCACTATCGGGTGACGACTGGGTCACAAGTTTGCGACCGATGGCTCAAGTCGCCCCCGCAGCAGCCGACAGCCTGCCGACAGGAGACCAATTATATGCTGCCCCCGATGCTGCCCTTGAGTGCCGTGCCCGTGACCTCCCAGCAGGATCCGATCCGGCCGCGCCCGGACATCCCACCGGTGGTGCCGGTGCAACAGAGTTCCAACGAAAGCACCATCGACCTGCAAAAGCGCGATGCCGAACAGTCGGCGCTGCTGCTGCGCGAAGAACAGCAGCGCCAGCAGCAAAAGCACAAACGCCAGCGCGAAGCCGAGGCAGAGAACGATCCCGAACTGCACCTGGCGGTGCCCGGGGACGAGTTGAATGCCGACAACACCGTGCCGGTGGTGCCGCTGATCGAAGACGCGCCACGCCAGGGGCTGTGGGTTGACGTCGAGGTTTAGACAGCCAGTTCTCGCAGCGCCTGCAACAGCAGGTCTGCTTCTTCTTGGGTATTCAGGTAACTCACGGCGATCCGCGCGATGCTGGTCAAGCTGCGGGCCTGCATGTCCAGGGGCGTGTAGGCAATGCCGTTGGCGCCGATATTGATGCCTTGCCGCGCCAGTCGTTGTTTCAGCTCGAACCCGTCCCATCCCTTCAGCGTGAAAGCAATCAGCCCCGATTGTTGCTGCTCGTACCCCAGATCCTGACGTTGCAGGCCCGGGATAGTGTCGAGCCCGAGGCGAATGCTGCGGCTCAGGCCATCGATGCGCTGGCGTATGGCGTCGATACCGATGCTGTTCAGCTGGTTCAAGGCGGCTTCCAGCCCAGCCAGCAGTACTAGGGACACTTCGCTGGTTTCAAAGCGCCGGGCATCCTCGCGCAGGGTGAAAGCCTGGCCATCCCAGGGCGCCGACAGCACATCCCGCTGCCCCGGATGCAGGCGTTGCACGAACTCCGGACGGACATACAGCAGGGCGGTACCGCGCGGCCCCCGCAGGTATTTGCGCCCGGCGCCCTTGAGCACATCGCACTGCAAGGCCTGCACATCGCAGGGCAATTGCCCCAGGGCCTGGCCGGCGTCGATGAAGTAGGGAATCTGCCGGGCCCGGGCCAGTGCGCCGATGGCGGCGGCCGGGTTGATCAGACCGCCGTTGGCCGGCAGCCAGGTCAGGGCAATCAGGCGCACCCGCGCATCGAGCATCCGTTCCAGGGCCGCGACCGAGACCGCGCCCTGGGTATCGCAGGGGATCACTTCCAGCCGGGCGCCGGCGGCGATGGCGGGGGCCATGCAGGCCAGGTTGCCGCCCCATTCATGGCGCCCGACCAGAATCCTGTCCCCCGCTTGCCACGGCCCCAAGGCATTGAAGGCCATGCCCCAGGCCGCGGAGCCGCTGCTGGCAAAGGCGATGGCCGAGCTACTGGTATTGAGCAGCCGGGCGGCGGCCTGGCGTGCTCTCTCCTGAAGCAGGGCGCCCTGGCTCGCGGCCTCCATGGGGCCCTCCGTGGCTTCACGGTGCAACTGTTCGAGCATGGCGTCGAGGCTCGCCTGGCTGGGCAGCGACGCTCCGGCATGGTTGAAGTGGATGACCTGGGCACAGCCCGGAGTGGCCGCGCGCAGCTGGCGGATGTGTTCCGGGCTCAGGGTGTTCATGGCTGCAGCTCGAAGATCGCATCGATCTCCACCGCCACGCCGCCCGGCAGGCTGGCGACGCCCACGGCGGTGCGGGCATGCCGGCCTTTTTCGCCGAGGGCGTCGACCAGCAGGTTGGAAGCGCCGTTGGCCACCGCGCCCTGGCGCTGGAAGTCGGCGCTGGCGGCAATGAATACGCCGAGACGGACGATACGCACCAGGCGCGAGAGGTCGTCATTCAGCGCATCGCTCAATTGTGCGAGCAGCCCCAGGGCCGCCAGCTCGGCGGCCCTGGCACCTTCTTCTTCGGACAAGGTTTCGCCCAGGCGTCCTATATAAGCAGGCTGGTCGCCGTGCAGGGGGATCTGCCCGGAGATAAACAGCAGGTTCTGGCTGCTGACGTGATTGACATAGTTGGCGATCGGTTGGCTCGGGACGGGCAGCTCGAAGCCCAGTTGTCGAACACGTTGGCTGAGGGAGTGATGCATGCTTGAGTCCTCTGGATGAAGGCCTTCAGCATGTTCAGCAGTGAGGCGCCGGACAAACGGATAGATCTAATCCGACGTATCGAAATTTCTCACTCGTCGGGGTGGCCGGCGGACTCGCGGTCCAGCCAGTCGATGAAGGCGGCAACCGCAGGGCTGAGCGGGCCCTCGGCGGTCACCAGCCAGTAACCGATGTCGTTTTCCAGGGGCGGCAGGTCGAAGGCCGGTACCAGGCTGCCTTCGGCCAAGCGACGGTGGATCAGTCGATGGCGACCCATGGCGATGCCCTGGCCGGCGATGGCGGCTTCGACCACGATGTTGTAGTCGTGCAACATCAGGCTGGTGTAGCGGCTGAGGTCGATGTGATGGTGTCTGCTCCAATCGTGCCACTCGAACGGCTGGTGCGACCTGGCCATGAGCAGAGGGCCCTGGGTCACCCCGCGGGCCTTGAATTCGGGGCTGCACACCGGGGTGAGGCGTTCCGCCATGAAGCGCCTGGCCTGGACGTTCGGCCAGCCGCCTTTGCCGTAGCGGATGGCCAGGTCGACTTCGGCGCCGGCGACATCCGCCAGGCCGATGGCCGGCAGCAGTTCGACGTGAATCTCTGGGTGCAGGCGGGTGAAAGCGGCCAGCCGTGGAGCCAGCCACAGCGTGGCGAACGAGGCCAGCAGGCCGATCCGCAAGACGCTGTGCTGCCGGCTGGCGTCGCGCAGCTCATGGGTGGCCTGGGCGATCCGTTCCAGGGCCGGGCGAATCTGTTGGTAGTAGGCGTTGCCGTCTGCGGTCAGGTCGATGGCCCGGGTCCGGCGGATGAACAGGCGTTTGTCCAGGTAGTGTTCGAGCTTGTGCACCTGATGGCTGACCGCGCTCTGGGTCACCGACAGTTCCTGGGCCGCCTTGACGAAGCTGAGATGACGGGCCACGGCCTCGAACGCACGCAGTGCCAGGAGGGGAGGGAGGGCCTTGTGCAGTTCCACGTCATACATCCTTTGCCGAACGCTGAAAGTGCCGATTCTGCGGGGAAAAAATCGCCAAGGCACCGACTTTATCGTGCTGGACGAGTGCTGAGCGCTGGTCAGCCGCCGCGTCACGCCGCATTATTGGCAAACCCGCAAGGGCCGCAGCCGCGCTATCTATATATAGAGGCTCCGGTCGACATTGACCTGAATGATGCAAGCCAACGCCATGAGCCAAGACGACAATCTGATCGACCTGAACGCCGAACGTAGCAAGCGTGTGCATGACCTGAAGGAAAAGCGCCTGAATGAAGTGCGCCAGGCATTCGAGCAGGCAATGCCCCTGGGCAAGCCGAAGAAGAAGCCGAAAAAGCCGAAAAAGCGCTGAACCGGGCGCGATCTGTTGATGTAAGTCAGTTATTTCCCCTCCCTGTCGTCCTGTCGTGGGCGACCATTGACCCCGGTCAATTTTCCCCGCCGCCTCTTTGGTTAACTTAGCCCCATCGCAACAGGGCAAGAGCAGGAGGCCAGTCATGTTTTTCGACAATGTGGTGATCGCCGGAGTGCTGACTGTCGGCCTCATGGTTCTGTTTTTCGCTGGGTTTGGATTTTTCATCTGGAAAGATGCGAATAAACGCAAAAAACCTTAAGTCTTTCCGGTAACGAGCACGCAAGGCATTTTGGGCAACTTCGGTTGCCCTTTTTTTTGCCTGCGTGTTTTGTAGGAGCGAGGCTTGCCCGCGATAGCGTCCGTTTGTGCGATACAGGTCTCCAGGTAAAACGCGAAACCAGGTTTCAGGGCTGCCTTGCAGCCCATCGCGAGCAAGCTTCGCTCCTACAGAAGCCGATCATTTCTTTCAGGCATAAAAAAAGGTGCGACCCGAGGGGCGCACCTTTTTTGTCGCGGACTGAGCGAATCAGGTCCCGAGGGCTTTCGAGGCCAGCCAGAACAGACCGGCCGACAGCGCCACGGTCGCCGGCAGGGTCAGCACCCAGGCCAGCAGGATGGTGCGCACGGTGCCGCTTTGCAGGCCGCTTTTGTTGGCGACCATGGTCCCGGCCACACCCGAAGACAGCACGTGGGTGGTCGATACCGGCAGGCTGAAGATGTTGGCCATGCCGATCAGGCCGGCGGCGGTGATCTGCGCCGACATGCCCTGGGCATAGGTCATGCCTTGCTTGCCGATCTTCTCGCCGATGGTCTGTACCACACGTTTCCAGCCGATCATGGTCCCCAGGCCAAGGGCCAGGGCCACGGCCAGGATCACCCAGAACGGCGCGTACTCGGTGGTGGCGGTCAGGTCTTTGCGCAACTTGTCCAGGTCAGCCTTTTCACGGGCCGGAAGGTGCGGCAGCTTGCCGACTTTCTTCGCGGTGTCATCCAGGCAGAGCAGGTAACGACGCACTTCGATGCGGCTTTCGGCCGGCAGCGAGTGATAGTCGGCAACGCCCTTGAGGGTGCCCAGCAGCGCCTCGATGGTCGGTTCGGTCTGCTGCGGGTTGCAGCGGAACTTGCCTGGCAGGTCGTCTTTCACGCTTTTGCCCAGGGCCAGGAACTCGCCCAGGGAGTCCTGGTTGCGCTGATAGAACTGGCTCAGGTGCAGGGTGGCGTCGCGGGTACGTTCGATCTGGTAGGTGGTGCTGTTCAGGTCGAGCACGAACTGCGCAGGCACGATACCTATCAGTACCAGCATGATCAGGCCGATGCCTTTCTGGCCGTCGTTGGAACCGTGGACGAAGCTCACGGCCATGGCCGAGATCACCAGGACCAGGCGATTCCAGAAGGGCGGGTGTTTCTTGTCGTCGATCTTGCGGCGGTCTTCCGGGGTCTTGTGCATCTTCGAGATCGGGCGCCACCACTTCAGGCCGATCAGCACCAGGGCGGCGATCAGGAAGCCGGCCATTGGCGAGAACACCAGGGAAGCACCGATGTCGATCGCCTTCTGCCAGTTCACGCCATCGCCCAGGGGGATGTCGCTGAGCAGGGCATTGGCCAGGCCGACGCCGAGGATCGAACCGATCAGGGTGTGGGAGCTGGAGGCGGGAATACCGAAGTACCAGGTGCCCAGGTTCCAGGTGATGGCTGCGGCCAGCAACGAGAAGACCATGGCCAGGCCGTGGCCGGTGTTGACATTGATCAGCAGCTCGACCGGCAGCAGATGGACGATGGCATAGGCCACGCCGACGCCGCCCAGCAGCACGCCGAGGAAATTGAATACACCGGAAAAGAATACGGCCAGGTGCGGCGGCATGGCTTTGGTGTAGATAACAGTGGCAACCGCATTTGCGGTGTCATGAAAGCCGTTGATGAACTCGTAGGCGAGGACAAAAGCCAGGGCGAGCAAGAGGCTCACAAGCACCCAAGCATCCAGTCCGCTGAATAAATCGATCATGAAGGTTTTCTGACCCGGTCATAAGGGGGCGCGATTATGCCAGAAAACCCTGGTAATCGATGCACTAGGTGCTGGTTGGTAACATTCTTCAACGAAAAAGCCGGAGGCAGGCCAATGGCCATGCCTTTTTTCGAGGCATGGGCAAGCCATTGATTTTACTGGGGCTCATCCTAAAGGTCAGGGGCGCAACGCTCAGCCAAACGTCTCAAACGCTTGTATGAAATTTCAGTTCCATGACACTTTTTGAGTCCTTGAGGCCCATCCGCTGCCATGCGCCTGGCACCTGCCCGGCCTTGCGATCGGCATTGATCCGCAAGGGCACCGAGCAATGCGAAAGCTTCAGGCGAACAGCATCACGGCTGTTCTGCCTTGAGCTCTTTTTCCATCTTTTGCAGTTCTTGGGTAAATGCCTGGTCGAGAATGCTGGCGCGCTTGCGCCAAGGTTTGCGTTCCGGTTCAGGCTGGGCGGCGTAGGTGGTGACTTCGCCTCCGTAAACTTCCTTGTAACGTTGTTCCTGGCGCTCAAGTTCCGCGCGCAGTTCGTCTTTCGTCACAGTGTTACCTAATTGAGTTGAGATAATTCCGGCGATACGCATTGCCTCGATCGGGTTTATCAAACCGCCTCGTACCCGCCTCGATTAACGGAGCCAGGAGTGCGATGGGGGTCGCTAAACCGCTTCTTGTTGCATGCGGCCACGCCACCGGATAAGAACAGCTGTCGTAGCAACAGTTTCTTTTTTGCAAACGCATTGGCCGGGCATATTGGGATGAGCGTCAAGCGCTTGCTGCAGGAAGCGTCACTTACCTGGACGCACCTGATGATACTGCCGAATGCAGAAAAGCGTCGGTGATCACTTTACTCATTATAGCGGCGGCCATGAATAACTCTATCGGCAATAAGTTAAAAATCATCAACTTGATATCAGGGTTTTGTTACACGAAAGTTTTAATCCGTATGACGAGAGTGGTCATCCAGCAGTTCTGTAACAAGGCCTGACAAGTTGCACGAACTAACACAAGGCATGAGAGTTTTATTGGCGGCGGAAAAAAGTCGCGTCGGGCAGGCAGCGCTGTCGGGATGGATTGCGATTACCGGTCGACGGTTCGATAATCGCCCAATGTTGGCCGTGCAGGCTTGTGCATCCTTTCCAGTACGGCTTGTAATAAGCCAGACCTCCGTCGCAGAGAACCTGAAATGAACGATCAATTGCGTAATTCCTTCGCTTCCGCCGCGCCACCGATTGTCGCTTCGCCGGCCAAGCGGATTCAGGCGCTGACGGGTGATCCGGATTTCATGACCTCTCTGGCTCGCGGCCTGGCGGTGGTCCAGGCCTTTCAGGAGCGCAAGCGCCATCTGACCATCGCCCAGATCAGCCACCGCACGGAGATTCCCCGTGCCGCCGTGCGCCGCTGCCTGCACACCTTGATCAAGCTCGGTTACGCCACCACCGATGGCCGTACCTATTCGTTGCTGCCCAAGGTGCTGACGCTGGGGCACGCCTATCTGTCTTCCACGCCGCTGGCGGTGTCGGCCCAGCCTTATCTGGACCGCATGAGCGAGCAACTGCACGAAGCCTGCAACATGGCCACCCTGGAAGGCGACGACATTCTGTACATCGCCCGTTCGGCCACTACCCAGCGCCTGATCTCGGTCGATCTCTCGGTCGGTGGACGCCTGCCGGCCTACTGCACATCCATGGGCCGGATCCTGCTGGCGGCGCTGGATGACGCCTCGTTGCGCGAATACCTCGAGCATGCCGACCTGCAAGCCAAGACCAGTCGTACCCTGCACACGCCGGAGGCGCTGCTCGAATGCCTGCAACAGGTTCGGCAGCAGGGCTGGTGCATCGTCGATCAGGAACTGGAGCAAGGCCTGCGCTCCATCGCCGTACCGGTGTACGACGCTTCGGGCCAGGTGCTGGCCGCGCTCAACGTCAGTACCCATGCCGGCCGCGTCAGCCGCGCCGAGCTGGAGCAGCGCTTCTTGCCGGGCCTGCTCAGCGCTAGTCGCGACCTCAGCGCCCAACTGTTCGCTTGAGGGCTGCCTGCTTAAGCTGTTCGATAAACGCACAGATACGCGCTTGCTGAATTGACGCTCTTTCCCTTGCCTCATTAATGTCGCGGCAGCGTCATCCGGCCACTGGAGCTCTGCCTCTCCAATGGCCGCGTGGCGACCCCATAATAATGAAGAGGCCAACCCCCATGAGCATCGCCCGCGCGCCCAGCCGCGCCCCTTTATCCTGCCTTCGCCTGCCGATGGCCTGATCCCGCAAGACCCTTTTCGATCTGAACCGACCAGCCCTGGCTGGCACCTGTTCGCCTGCGTTTTTCGCGTGGAATAAAAATAATGAACCAGCCTCAATCCGCTGTAGGGAACTGCCTCGATGTGCAGTCCTTTATCAATGCCCAGCCGCTGTCGCGCTATCAGTGGCGGGTGGTGATCCTGTGTTTCCTGATTGTCTTCCTCGATGGCCTCGATACCGCGGCCATGGGTTTTATCGCGCCGGCGCTGTCCCAGGACTGGGGCATCGATCGCGCCAGCCTCGGCCCTGTGATGAGTGCGGCGCTGATCGGCATGGTCTTCGGCGCGCTGGGCTCCGGCCCGCTGGCTGACCGCTTCGGGCGCAAAGTGGTACTGGTGGGGGCGGTATTGCTGTTCGGTGCCTTCAGCCTGGCGTCGGCCTACAGCACCAATGTCGACCAGTTGCTGGTACTGCGTTTCCTCACCGGCCTGGGCCTGGGCGCCGGCATGCCGAATGCCACCACACTGCTCTCCGAGTACACCCCCGAGCGCCACAAGTCGTTGCTGGTGACCAGTATGTTCTGTGGTTTCAACCTGGGCATGGCCGGCGGCGGTTTCATTTCCGCCAAGCTGATTCCGGCGTTCGGCTGGCACAGCCTGCTGCTGATCGGCGGGGTCCTGCCGCTGATCCTGGCAGTGGTGCTGCTGGCCTGGTTGCCAGAGTCAGCGCGTTACCTGGTGGTGCGCAATCGCGGCACCGACAAGGTACGCAAGGCCCTGGCGCCGATCGAGCCGGGCACGGTGGGTCAGGCCGCGAGCTTCAGCGTGCCGGAACAGAAGACCGTGAAGGCGCGCAACGTGTTCGCGGTGATTTTCTCCGGCACCTACAGCGTCGGCACCTTGCTGTTGTGGCTGACCTATTTCATGGGGCTGGTGATCGTCTACCTGCTGACCAGCTGGCTGCCGACCCTGATGCGCGACAGCGGCGCGAGCATGGAGCAGGCGGCCTTTATCGGCGCGTTGTTCCAGTTCGGTGGGGTGCTCAGCGCCGTGGCGGTGGGCTGGGCCATGGACCGCTTCAACCCGCACAAGGTCATCGGCATCTTCTACCTGCTGGCCGGGGTCTTCGCCTACGCGGTCGGGCAAAGCCTGGGCAACATCACCTTGCTGGCGACCCTGGTGCTGGTCGCCGGCATGTGCGTCAACGGTGCGCAATCGGCGATGCCGTCCCTGGCCGCGCGCTTCTATCCGACCCAGGGCCGCGCCACCGGCGTGTCGTGGATGCTCGGCATCGGTCGCTTCGGGGCAATCCTCGGGGCCTGGATGGGCGCCACGCTCTTGGGGCTGGGCTGGAACTTCGAGCAGGTACTGACCGCGCTGGTGATCCCGGCGGCGCTGGCGACCACGGCGGTGGTGATCAAGGGCATGGTCAGCCATGCGGATGCCACCTGATCGAATGGGCAAAGCGCTCCTGAAGGGAGCGCTGAATATCTGTAGCCGCTGCCGCAGGCTGCGATCGACCCGGGCCGCGTTCGGAGAACGGTCGCGAAGATCTCAGGATCGCTGAAGGCCTTCGGCCTTATCGCAGCCTTCGGCAGCGGCTACAGCGCAATCGATAGTCAGACAACAATCTGTTCGATAAACGAACGCTCAGTCGATTATCGGATTGTTTGGGTGTTTCCCCCAGCTTAATCTTCAGTCACTCAGGTCGCATCCCTTGCGCCTTTTTCTTCCAGTCGCTCAATAACAATCGGGAGATCCCACCATGGCTGAAATCCTTTCGCTGCACGACGCGGTGAAGCAGTTCGTCAACGACGGCGATACCGTCGCGCTCGAAGGCTTCACCCACCTGATCCCTACGGCCGCGGGTCACGAAATCATTCGCCAGGACAAAAAAGACCTGACCCTGGTACGGATGACCCCTGACCTGATCTACGACCAGTTGATCGGTGCCGGTTGTGCCCGCAAGCTGATTTTCTCCTGGGGCGGCAACCCGGGCGTGGGCTCCCTGCATCGCCTGCGGGACGCGGTCGAGAAGCAATGGCCCCATGCCCTGGAAATCGAAGAACACAGCCACGCCGACCTGGCCAACGCCTATGTGGCGGGCGCCTCGGGCCTGCCATTCGCGGTGTTGCGTGCTTATGCCGGCTCCGACCTGCCGAAGGTCAACCCGCTGATCAAGAGCGTGACCTGCCCATTCACCGGTGAAGTGCTGGCGGCGGTGCCATCGGTACGCCCCGACGTCACCGTGATCCACGCGCAAAAAGCCGACCGCAAGGGCAACGTGCTGCTGTGGGGCATTCTCGGCGTGCAGAAGGAAGCCGCCCTGGCCGCCAAGCGCTGCATCGTCACCGTGGAAGAAATCGTCGACGACCTGAACGCACCGATGAACGCCTGCGTGCTGCCGACCTGGGCCCTGAGTGCGGTCTGCCATGTGCCGGGCGGCGCCCATCCGTCCTACGCCCACGGTTACACCGAGCGCGACAACATCTTCTACCAGGCCTGGGACCCGATCGCCCGCGACCGTGAAGCCTTCACCGCCTGGATCAACGAATACATCCGCGGCAGCGCCGACTTCAGCGAATTCCAGGCCAAGCTGGCCGCAGCAACGGGGGCCAAATAATGACTTACTCCACCAATGAAATGATGACCGTGGCCGCCGCCCGCCGCCTGCAGAACGGCTCGGTGTGTTTTGTCGGGATCGGCCTGCCGTCCAAGGCCGCCAACCTGGCGCGCCTGACCTCGTCGCCGGACGTGGTGCTGATCTACGAATCTGGTCCGATTGGCGCCAAGCCGAGCGTGCTGCCGCTGTCCATTGGTGACGGCGAACTGGCCGAGACCGCGGACACCGTGGTGCCGACCGGCGAGATCTTCCGCTACTGGCTGCAAGGCGGGCGTATCGACGTCGGTTTCCTCGGCGCCGCCCAGGTCGACCGTTTCGGCAACATCAACACCACGGTGGTCGGCGACTACCACCAGCCGAAAGTCCGCCTACCGGGTGCCGGCGGTGCGCCGGAGATCGCCGGTTCCGCCAAGAGCGTGCTGATCATCCTCAAGCAGTCGTCGCGCTCCTTTGTCGACAAGCTCGACTTCATCACCTCGGTCGGTCACGGCGAAGGCGGCGATTCGCGCAAACGCCTGGGCCTGCCAGGTGCCGGGCCGGTGGGGATCATCACCGACCTGTGCATCATGGAGCCGGAAGCCGGCACCCATGAGTTCGTGGTCACCTCGCTGCACCCGGGCGTGACCCGCGAGCAGGTGGTCGCCGCCACCGGCTGGGCGATCCGTTTCGCCGAGCAGGTCGCGGAAACCGCCGCGCCGACCGAGATCGAATTGACCGCCCTGCGTGACCTGGAAGCCCGCACCGCCGCGGCCCACGGCCAAACCCCGGGAGAAGCCTGATGCGTGAAGTGTTTATCTGTGACGCCATTCGTACCCCCATCGGTCGCTTTGGTGGCGGCCTGTCGACGGTGCGGGCCGACGATCTGGCAGCGGTGCCTATCAAGGCGCTGATCGAGCGCAACCCGTCGGTGGACTGGAACGCGGTGGACGAGGTGTTCCTCGGCTGCGCCAACCAGGCCGGCGAAGACAATCGCAACGTGGCGCGCATGGCGCTGCTGCTGGCCGGGCTGCCGGAAACCATTCCGGGCGTGACCCTCAACCGCCTGTGCGCTTCGGGCATGGATGCCATCGGCACCGCCTTCCGTGCCATCGCCAGCGGCGAGATGGAGCTGGCCATTGCTGGCGGCGTCGAGTCGATGTCCCGCGCGCCCTTTGTCATGGGCAAGGCCGACACCGCCTTTTCGCGCAACATGAAGCTGGAAGACACCACCATCGGCTGGCGCTTCATCAACCCGCTGATGAAGACCCAGTACGGCGTGGATGCCATGCCGCAGACCGCCGACAACGTCGCCGACGATTATCAGGTGTCGCGCGCCGACCAGGATGCCTTCGCCCTGCGCAGCCAGCAACGCACCGCCACGGCGCAGGCCGCCGGGTTCTTCGCCGAGGAAATCGTCCCGGTGCGCATCGTCCACAAGAAGGGCGAGACCGTTGTAGAACAGGACGAACATCCGCGGGCCGATACCTCGCTGGAAACCCTGAGCAAACTCAAGCCGGTCAACGGCCCGGACAAGACCGTCACCGCCGGCAACGCCTCGGGCGTCAACGACGGGGCGGCGGCGCTGATCCTGGCGTCGGCCGAGGCGGTGAAAAAGCACGGCCTGACCGCCCGTGCCCGGGTGCTGGGCATGGCCAGCGCCGGCGTTGCGCCACGGGTGATGGGCATCGGCCCGGTGCCGGCGGTGCGCAAGTTGATCGAGCGCCTGGGCGTGGCGGTCAGCGATTTTGATGTGATCGAACTCAACGAAGCCTTCGCCAGCCAGGGCCTGGCGGTGTTGCGCGAACTGGGCCTGGCGGACGACGCGCCCCAGGTCAACCCCAACGGCGGCGCCATCGCCCTTGGCCATCCGCTGGGCATGAGCGGCGCGCGCCTGGTATTGACCGCGCTGCACCACCTGGAAAAGACCGGTGGCAAGAAAGGCCTGGCAACCATGTGCGTGGGTGTCGGCCAGGGCCTGGCATTGGCCATCGAGCGCGTCTGACGCGCTTTTTATAAGAACGAGGATCGAGCATGACCGACAAGCCCGGTTACCGGCGCCCGCAACCAGGGACTCAGCCTGAGTACCTGCACCCGGCCTACAAATCCACCAACACCCGCTCGCCGTCCAAGCCGCTGGTGTTCCTGCCCCATTCGCTGTCGGAAATCACCGGCCCGACCATCGGCGCCGATTACCTGCAGGACAAGGATAACGACCTGACCGCCCAGCATGCCGGCGAGCCCCAGGGCGAACGCATCATCATCCACGGCCGGGTGCTGGACGAGAACGGCCTGCCGGTGCCGGGGATCCTGGTGGAGATCTGGCAGGCCAACGCCGCCGGTCGCTACAACCACGAGCGTGACCTGCACGATGCGCCGCTGGACCCGAACTTCACCGGTACCGGGCGTACCGTCACCGATGCCGATGGCTGGTACCAGTTCCAGACCATCAAGCCCGGTGCCTACCCCTGGGGTAACCACCACAATGCCTGGCGTCCGGCGCATATCCACTTCTCGCTGTTCGGGCCGAGCATCCTCACGCGCCTGGTGACCCAGATGTATTTCCCCGGCGACCCGCTGCTGGCCTACGACCCGATCTACAACTGCGTGCCGGACACCAGTGCCAAGGAACGCCTGATCGCCAGCTTCGACCTGGAGAAAACCATTCCGTCCTACGCCCTCGGCTACCGTTGGGACATCGTCTTGCGCGGCCGCGATGCCACGCCGATGGAGAAATAAGATGACGCTGACTGCGACCACGTCCCACACCGTCGGCCCCTACTACCACATCGGCCTGACCTGGCTGAACCGCGAAGACCTGACCCAGGCCGAGACCCTCGGCGAGCGGGTGGCGATCAGCGGCCAGGTGGTGGATGGCAACGGCGATTTCGTCAACGACGCCATGCTGGAAATCTGGCAGGCCAACGCGGCCGGCAAGTACGACCACCCGGAAGACGATCAGGCCAAGGCCCTGGACCCGAACTTCCAGGGCTTCGGCCGGGTGCCGGTGGATGGGGAAGGGCGTTTCCGCTTCACCACCATCAAGCCGGGCACAGTGCCTGGCCTGCAGGGTTCGACCCAGGCGCCGCACCTGGTGGTGCTGGTGTTTGCCCGGGGCCTGGTCAAGCACCTGCTGACCCGCATCTACTTCGACGGCGAACCGGCCAACGCCACCGATCCGCTGCTGGCCTGCGTGCCCGCAGAGCGTCGCGCCACCTTGCTGGCCAAGGCGGATGCGCCGGGTCACTACCAGTGGAACGTGATCCTGCAGGGTACCGACGCGGAAACCGTGTTCTTCGATTATTGAGTGTGCCTGGGGGCATCGCGAGCAAGCTCGCTCCTACATGACCACAGTTGAATCACGGCATCGTGACCGACCCACNCATCCTGTAGGAGCGAGCTTGCTCGCGATAAGGCCGAATAGGCCGCTCCCCCCCAAGGTCGTCTTGCGGAACGGGACTGTTACAAAGTATGTCTAGACTCACCACGTCCCCAAAGAGTGAAAATCCATGACAACGTTAACCAGTCACTACACGACCGAGGAACGCAGCAAGAGGATCTTCGCGATCGTCGGCGCCTCCTCCGGCAACCTGGTCGAATGGTTCGACTTCTACGTCTACGCCTTTTGCGCGATCTACTTCGCCCCGGCGTTTTTCCCCTCCGACGACCCCACGGTGCAACTGCTCAATACCGCCGGCGTGTTCGCCGCCGGGTTCCTGATGCGTCCTATCGGCGGCTGGCTGTTCGGCCGGGTGGCCGACAAGCACGGGCGCAAGAATTCCATGATGATTTCGGTGCTGATGATGTGCGCAGGCTCCTTGGTCATCGCCTTCCTGCCGACCTACGCCAGCATCGGTGCCTGGGCGCCGGCGCTGCTGCTGATGGCGCGGCTGTTCCAGGGCCTGTCGGTGGGGGGGGAATACGGCACCACCGCGACCTACATGAGCGAAGTTGCGCTCAAGGGCCAGCGCGGGTTCTTCGCCTCCTTCCAGTACGTGACCCTGATCGGCGGGCAATTGCTGGCGGTGCTGGTGGTGGTGATCCTGCAACAGTTTCTCGACGAAGCGCAGCTCAAGGCCTGGGGCTGGCGGATTCCGTTCGTGATCGGCGCCATCGCGGCCCTGATCTCCCTGCTGCTGCGGCGTTCGCTGAAAGAAACCAGCAGCAAGGCAATGCGTGAAGACAAGGACGCCGGCAGTGTGGCCGCGCTGTTCAAGCATCACTCGAAAGCCTTTGTCACCGTGCTCGGCTACACCGCCGGCGGCTCGCTGATTTTCTACACCTTCACCACCTATATGCAGAAGTACCTGGTGAACACCGCCGGCATGCACGCCAAGACCGCCAGCTACATCATGACCGGCGCGCTGTTCCTGTATATGTGCATGCAGCCGCTGTTTGGCATGCTGGCGGACAAGATCGGCCGGCGTAATTCGATGCTCTGGTTCGGCGCGCTGGGCACGCTGTGCACCGTGCCTATCCTGCTGACCCTGAAAACCGTCAGCAGCCCGTTCCTGGCCTTTGTGCTGATCACCCTGGCCCTGGCGATCGTCAGTTTCTACACCTCCATCAGCGGCCTGGTAAAAGCCGAGATGTTCCCGCCGCAAGTGCGGGCGCTGGGGGTAGGCCTGGCCTATGCGGTGGCCAACGCACTGTTCGGCGGTTCGGCGGAATACGTGGCCCTGGGCCTGAAATCCCTGGGCATGGAAAACACCTTCTACTGGTACGTGACGGCGATGATGGCGATTGCCTTCCTGTTCAGCCTGCGTCTGCCTAAACAGGCGGCGTACCTGCACCACGATCTTTGACCTGTCCGCGTGCGTCCGTCGCGGACGCACGCCCCAAAGGATTGTTTATGAGTACACCGGCGAGCAACCAACTGTTCGATGCCTACTTCACCACCCGCGATATGCGCGCGGTGTTCTGCGACCAGGGCCGGGTCCAGGCCATGCTCGACTTCGAGGCCGCGCTGGCCCGGGCCGAGGCTCGGGTCGGGGTGATCCCGGCCGAGGCGGTAGCGCCGATCGAGGCGGCCTGCCGGGCCGGGCTCTATGATTTTGCCGCCCTGGGCCAGGCCATAGCCACCGCGGGCAACTCGGCGATTCCGCTGGTCAAGGCCCTGGGCAAACAGATCGCCAAGAGCGATGCCAGCGCCGAGCGTCATGTGCATCTGGGCGCCACCAGCCAGGATGTGATGGACAGCGGGCTGGTCCTACAACTGCGGCGGGCGCTGAGCCTGATCGACAACGACCTGGCGCGCCTGGGCGGCATCCTGGCCGCCCAGGCCCAGCGTTATGCCGCCACCCCGATGGCCGGCCGGACCTGGCTGCAACATGCCACGCCGGTCACCCTCGGCATGAAGATCGCCGGTTGGCTGGGGGCGCTGACCCGCAGCCGCGAGCGTCTGGCGCAGCTCAAGCCGCGCTTGCTGGTGCTGCAGTTCGGGGGGGCCTCCGGCACTCTCGCAGCCCTGGGCGAGCAGGCGCTGCCCATTGCCCAAGCCCTGGCCGAGGAGTTGCAACTGAGCCTGCCGGAACAGCCCTGGCATACCCAGCGCGACCGGTTGGTGGAGTTCGCTTCGGTGCTCGGTCTGATCGCCGGCAGCCTCGGCAAGCTCGGCCGTGACATCAGCCTGCTGATGCAGACCGAGGCGGCGGAAGTCTTCGAGCCGTCGGCGCCGGGCAAGGGTGGCTCCTCGACCATGCCGCACAAACGCAACCCGGTAGGAGCGGCGGTGTTGATCGGCGCGGCGACCCGGGTTCCCGGGCTGCTGGCGACTCTGTTCAGCGCCATGCCCCAGGAGCACGAACGCAGTCTGGGCCTGTGGCACGCCGAATGGGAAACCCTGCCGGAGATCTGCTGCCTGGTGTCCGGCGCCTTGCAACAGGCGCTGCTGGTGGCCGACGGGCTGGAAGTCGACGCCGCGCGCATGGCCAGGAACCTCGACCTGACCCAGGGGCTGGTACTGGCGGAAGCCGTGAGCATCGCCCTGGCCCAGCGCCTGGGCCGCGAGACCGCGCACCATCTGCTGGAGCAATGCTGCAAGCGCGCGGTGGCCGAACAGCGGCATCTGCGCGCGGTGCTGGGGGATGAGCCGCAAGTGACCGCCGAGCTGTCGGCGGAAGAACTGGATCGCCTGCTGGACCCGGCGCATTACCTCGGCCAGGCGCAAGCCTGGGTCGAGCGCGCCGTGGCCGAACATTTAGCCTTGAACGCCTGAAGGAGACTGCCGTGGCATTCGTACAACTCGCCGATGGCGAACTGCATTACCAACTGGATGGCCCGGCCGATGCGCCGGTGCTGGTCCTGTCCAACTCCCTGGGTACCGACCTGCATATGTGGGATATCCAGATTCCGGCTTTTACCAAGCACTTCCGGGTGCTGCGTTTCGACACCCGTGGCCATGGCAAATCCCTGGTCACCGCAGGCCCCTACAGCATCGAGCAGTTGGGGCGCGACGTGCTGGCGCTGCTGGATGCGCTGCATATCCAGCGCGCGCATTTCTGCGGTCTGTCCATGGGCGGGCTGATTGGCCAGTGGCTGGGCATCAATGCCGGCGAGCGCCTGAACAAACTGGTGGTGTGCAACACTGCGGCGAAGATCGGCGACCCCTCGGTGTGGAACCCGCGCATTGAAACCGTGCTGCGCGATGGCCAGGCGGCCATGGTCGCATTGCGCGATGCCTCGATCGCCCGCTGGTTCACCCCGGACTTCGCCGCGGCGCACCCGGACCAGGCCAAGCTGATCACCGACATGCTGGCGGCCACCTCGCCCCAGGGTTATGCCGCCAACTGCGCGGCGGTGCGTGATGCGGATTTCCGCGATCAACTGTCGGCGATCGAAGCGCCGACCCTGGTGGTGTCCGGCACTGAAGATGCGGTCACGCCGCCATCGGGCGGGCATTTCATTCAGGAGCGCGTGCGCGGCGCCGAATACACCGAGTTCCATGCGGCGCACCTGTCCAACGTCCAGGCCGGCGCGGCGTTCAGCGAGCGGGTCGTGGCCTTTCTGCTGGCTGACCAGAACATTTGAGGAAGCCCCCGATGGACGAGAAACAACGTTACGCCGAAGGTATGCAAGTGCGTCGCGCGGTGCTGGGCGACGCCCATGTCGATCGCAGCCTGAACACCCTGACCGAGTTCAACTCGGAGTTCCAGGAAATGATCACCCGGCACGCCTGGGGCGATATCTGGACCCGTCCGGGCCTGCCGCGCCACACCCGCAGCCTGATCACCATCGCCATGCTGATCGGCATGAACCGCAACGAAGAGCTCAAGCTGCACCTGCGTGCCGCCGCCAACAACGGCGTGAGCCGCGCCGAGATCAAGGAAGTGATCATGCAGAGCGCGATCTACTGCGGCATTCCGGCGGCCAACGCGACCTTCCACCTGGCCGAGTCGGTGTGGGACGAACTGGGCGTCGAATCCCGCGGCTGATAACCCTCGACCTGTAAAGAAACGCGGCGCCGAGCAGTTCGGCGCCGCTGCGTTTTCCCTGTAGGAGCGAGCTTGCTCGCGATGAACCTGAGAGCGCCGCGTTTAGCCAGCAAGAACGCGTCATCGTTGACGATCATCGCGAGCAAGCTTCGCTCCTACAGAAGCAAGGCCGTGTTTACAGCAGGCTGATCGGGTAGCTGATGATCAGGCGGTTCTCGTCGAACTCATTGGTGCTGAAGTCGCGGCGCATGGTCGAGTTGCGCCATTTGACGTTGAGGTTCTTCAGCGTGCCGCTTTGCACGGTGTAGGCCAGCTCGCTCTCGCGTCCCCATTCCTTGCCATCGGTGATGGTGCCGGTGTGCACATTATCGCCCTTGATGTAGCGGTTCATCAGGGTCAGGCCGGGTATGCCGACAGCGACGAAGTTGTAATCATGACGCAGTTGCCAGGACCTTTCCTGGGCGTTGTCGTAGCTGGCGTTGTAGCTGTCGTTGGCCAGGGTGCCGCCGCTGGTGCCGTTGACGCGCATCCAGGCGTTGTCGCCGGTGAGTTTCTGCAGGCCGACATAGAAGGTGTGGCCGCCGTACTTGGCCGAGAACAGGCCCGACCAGGTCTTGTTGTCCAGGTCGCCGGCGCGGGCGCTGCCATCCTCCTTGCCGTAGAAGAAGCCGATGTTGGCGCCCAGGGTCCAGTCGCCCAGCGGCTGGCTGTGGATCAGGTTGAGGTATTGCTGGCTGTAGATGTCCTTGAGCTGGGCGTTCCACACGCCGACCTGGGTGCGCTTGTCGTTGAAGCTGTATTCGCCGCCCTGGAAGTTGAAACGGTCGGAGGTGAAGGCCGCTTTGCCGGTCATCGACATGTCGCTCATGCTGCTGTCGTCACGCGGGCTGTTGGCGCGGAACTGGCCGCCGTAGAGGGTCAGGCCGTCAATTTCCTTCGAAGTGATCTGGCCGCCGCGGAAGGTCTGGGGCAGGGAGCGACCGTCGTCCGAGCGCAGGATCGGCAGCACCGGCATCCATTCGCCAACCTTGACCTCGGTCTGCGACAGGCGCGCCTTGAACGCCACGCCTGTGCGGCCGAAGTGGTCGGCCGGACGCCCGTCGTGATCCAGGGGCAGCAGTTGGGTGCCGCCGGTGCCCTTGCCGCCATCGAGCTTCAGCGAGTACAGCCCCAGCACGTCCATGCCGAACCCGAGGGTGCCCTGAGTGAAGCCGGACTTGGCGTCGAGGATGAAGCTCTGGGTCCATTCTTCAGCCTTGCCCTGGCTCTTGCCCGGGTTGGTGAAGTTGCGGTTGATGTAGAAGTTGCGCAGGTTCAGGTTGACCTTGGCATCTTCGAGAAAGCCGGACTCCGCGGCCATGACCGGCAGGGCCGTGCCGGCGATGCTGACGGCCAGCAGGCTGGGCAGCAGGGAGTAGGGAGTGCGAATGGATGGCTTCATGGATCGGGCTCTCTAATTGTTAGGGGTGAGGCAGGGCGCTGCCGCAACGTCAGGTTGCAGACAAGGTTGAAACCGGGAGGGTGGATGGAGCGGAATCAGCCGGAGCGGGCAGGGCGCGGGGTCATGGTGACGAACCTGTTGTTATTGGTTTTTGTAGGTGCGGGGAATGGTGCGTTGGATCAACGGCCCTGTTCAATTGGCCTTGGCGGGTTTTGGGCGATTAACGAACACAAGTGACGGCCGTCTTCGGCCCATAAAAAAGCCCACCGAAAGGTGGGCTTTTTTCAAGCGTCATGCACTCAGAACAGCTTCAGTGGCGGTGCCTCTTTGCTCACTTCCGCTTTCTGCGAACCTTGCTCGTTCCAACCGCCACCCAGGGCTTTGTACAGGTTGACCTCGCTGGTCAGCTGCGCAAGCCGGTCGGTGATCAACGCCTGCTGCGCGCTGAACAGCGAGCGCTGGGCGTCGAGGAAGGTCAGGTTGCTGTCGACACCGATGCGGTAGCGACGCTCGGCCAGACGGTAGTAGTCCTGGTTGGCGTTGACGAAGTCACGCTGGGCCTGCAACTGCTGGTTGTAGGTCTGACGTGCGGCCAGGCCATCGGAGACTTCCTGGAAGGCGGTCTGGATGGACTTCTCGTACTGCGCCACGTTGATGTCTTTCTGGATTTTCGAGTAATCCAGGCTGGCGCGCAGGCTGCCGGCGTTGAAGATCGGGATATTGATCTGCGGCGCGAACGACCAGGTGCCCGAGCCGCCCTTGAACAGGCCGCCCATGTCCGGGCTCAAGGTCCCGGCATTGGCCGTCAGGCTGATGCTCGGGAAGAACGCCGCACGTGCCGCGCCAATACTGGCGTTGGCAGCTTTCAGGTTGTGCTCGGCGGCGAGGATGTCCGGACGGCGTTGCAGCAGTTCCGACGGCAGGCCGGCCGGCAACTCGCTGAGCAGGTCGGCCGACAACGGCTGCGCGCTCGGCAGGTTGGCCGGGATCGAAGTACCCAGCAGCAGGGTCAGGCTGTTTTCGTCCTGGGCCACCTGGCGGGTATAACGCGCCAGTTGCACTCGGGCGTTTTCCACCGAGGTCCGCGCCTGGCTCAGGTCCAGGGCCGAGGCCACGCCGACTTCGTTGCTGCGCGAGGTGAGGCGGTAGCTCTCCTCGTAGGCCGCCAGGGTGTCCTGGGTCAGCTTCAGCAGTTCCTTGTCGGCCTGCCAGGTCAGGTAGGCGTTGGCCACGCTGGCCACCAGGCTGATCTGCGTGCTGCGCCGGGCTTCTTCGCTGGAGAAGTAGGTCTGCAAGGCCTGCTCGCTCAAGCTGCGAACGCGACCGAACAGGTCCAGCTCATAGGCGCTGACACCCAAGGTGGCCGAGTACTGGCTGGAGATGGCCGCTTCACCGGTCTGCGACATCCGTGCCGGGGTACGTTGACGACTACCGCTGCCGGTGGCCGAAATCGCCGGGAACAGGTCCGCGCGCTGGATCTGGTACTGCGCGGCGTAGGCGTCGATGTTCAGCGCCGCGACCCGCAGGTCGCGGTTGTTCACCAGCGCGGTCTGGATCAGCTGCTGCAGGGCAGGGTCATGGAAGAACTGCCGCCAGCCCTGTTCGGCGGCTGCCTGGTTGGCAGCCTCCGCAGGCGAATAGGCCGGCCCTTGCGGGTATTGCGCCGCGACCGGCGCTTGCGGCTGCTGATAATCCGGTATCAGCGAGCAACCACTCAGCACGGCGGCGGTGATTGCGAGGGAGAGTAGCGACTTGCTCATTGGCCAGCCTCTTCAGGAGTTTCAGTAGTTTCCGCTTCGTCTGCCTTGCGGCGGCCCATCTTGGACACGGTGACGAAGAACAAAGGTACCCAGAATATCGCCAGGACAGTCGCGGTGAGCATACCGCCAATTACCCCGGTACCGATCGCATGCTGGCTACCCGAGCCGGCGCCGGTGGAGATGGCCAGCGGTACCACACCGAGCACGAAGGCCAGGGAGGTCATGACGATCGGACGCAGACGCATGCGGCAGGCTTCGATCGCCGCGTCCACCAGGCTGCGGCCCTGTTCGTGCAGTTCCTTGGCGAACTCGACGATCAGAATGGCGTTTTTCGCCGCCAGGCCGATGGTCACCAACAGCCCCACCTGGAAGTACACGTCGTTGGACAGGCCGCGCAGGCTGGTCGCCATCAGCGCACCGATGATCCCCAGCGGCACCACCAGCATGACCGCGATCGGAATCGACCAGCTTTCATACAGCGCCGCCAGACACAGGAACACCATCAGCAGCGACAAGGCGTATAGCGCAGGCGCTTGCGAGCCCGACAGACGTTCCTCGTAGGACAGACCGGTCCAGGAGATACCGACACCGGCCGGCAGCTTCTTGGCGATGGCTTCGACTTCGGCCATGGCTTCACCGGTACTGTAGCCCGGCGCCGGGGCACCCAGGACTTCCACCGCTTCCACGCCGTTGTAACGGGCCAGTTTCGGCGAACCGTAGATCCACGTGCCCTTGGCGAAGGAGGCGAACGGCACCATGGTCCCGGCGCTGTTGCGCACGTACCACTTCTTCAGGTCCTCGGGGCTCATGCGCGCGTTAGGCTGACCCTGGATGTACACCTTCTTCACCCGACCGCGGTCGATGAAGTCGTTGACGTAGCTACTGCCCAGGGCAATCGACAAGGTGTTGTTGATGTCGGAGATGGTCACGCCCAGGGCGCTGGCCTTCTCGTCATCGATTTCCAGCTGGTACTGCGGTTCGTCGTTCAGGCCGTTCGGACGCACCTGGGACAGGACCTTGCTCTGCGCTGCCATGCCGAGGAACTGGTTGCGCGCTTCCATCAGTTTCTCGTGGCCGATACCGGCGCGGTCCTGCAGGAACACGTCGAAACCGGTGGCGTTACCCAACTCCAGTACCGCCGGCGGGGCGAAGGCGAACACCATCGCATCGCGGAAGGTGAAGAAGTGCTGCTGGGCGCGGGCCGCCAGGTTGAACACATTGTTTTCGGCAGAGCGTTCGTCCCATGGCTTGAGCATGATGAACGCCATGCCCGAACTCTGGCCGCGACCGGCGAAGTTGAAGCCGTTCACGGTGAAGACCGAGGCCACGGTGTCCTTTTCCTTGTCCAGCAGGTAGGCGCGCATTTCATCGACTACCACCTGGGTCCGCTCGGAACTGGAACCGGCCGGGGTCTGTACTTGGGCGAACAGTACGCCCTGGTCTTCTTCCGGAAGGAAGGCAGTCGGGATACGGGCGAACAGCCAGATCATGCCGACCACGATCAGCGCGTAGGCCAGCAGGTAAGGCGCCTTGTGCCGCAGGATGTTGCCCACGCCACGCTCGTAGCTTTTGACGCTGCGGTCGAAGGTACGGTTGAACCAGCCGAAGAAGCCGCGTTTCGGCGCGGCGTGTTCGCCGTGGGGAATGGCCTTGAGCATGGTGGCGCACAGGGCCGGGGTGAAGATCAGGGCAACCAGTACCGACAGGGCCATGGCCGAGACCACGGTGATCGAGAACTGCTTGTAGATCACACCGGTGGAACCGCTGAAGAACGCCATCGGCAGCAGTACCGCCGACAGTACCAGGGCAATACCGACCAGGGCGCCCTGGATCTGGCCCATGGACTTCTTGGTCGCTTCCTTGGGCGACAGGCCTTCCTCGGCCATCACCCGCTCGACGTTTTCCACCACGACGATGGCGTCGTCCACCAGCAAGCCGATGGCCAGCACCATGCCGAACATGGTCAGGGTGTTGATGCTGAACCCGGCGGCCGCGAGGATGCCGAAGGTACCCAGCAACACCACCGGAACGGTCATGGTGGTGATGACGGTGGCGCGGAAGTTCTGCAGGAACAGGAACATCACCAGGAACACCAGCACGATCGCTTCGACCAGGGTCTCGACCACACCCTTGATCGACTCGGTCACCACCGGGGTGGTGTCGTAAGGGAATACCACTTTCATCCCTTCCGGGAAGAACGGCTCCAGGTCGCTGATGGTCTTGCGCAGGGCCTTGGCGGTGTCCAGGGCGTTGGCGCCGTTGGCCAGTTTCACGGCCAGGCCGGAAGCCGGGGCACCGTTGAACTGGGCACTGACGGAGTAGTTTTCACCCCCCAGGGCGACATCGGCGACATCACCCAGGCGCACTTGCGAGCCGTCCGCGTTGACCTTCAGCAGGATGGCCTTGAACTGCTCGGCAGTCTGCAGGCGGGTCTTGCCGATGATGGTGGCGTTCAGTTGCTGGCCTGGCAGGGCTGGCAAACCACCGATCTGGCCGGACGACACCTGGACGTTCTGCGCCGCTACGGCGGTTTTCACGTCGACCGGAGTCAGGTTGAAGTTGTTCAGCTTGGCCGGGTCGAGCCAGATACGCATGGCGTACTGGGCACCGAACACCTGGAAGTCACCCACGCCCGCGGTCCGCGAGATCGGGTCCTGCATGTTGGACACGATGTAGTTCGAGAGGTCGTCCTTGGACATGCTGCCGTCCTCGGAAACCACACCGATCACCAACAGGAAGTTCTTCACCGCCTTGGTCACGCGGATACCCTGTTGCTGCACTTCTTGCGGCAGCAGCGGGGTGGCCAGGTTCAGCTTGTTCTGCACCTGGACCTGCGCGGTGTCCGAGTTGGTGCCCTGCTCGAAGGTCGCGGTAATGGTCATGCTGCCGTCGGAGTTACTTTCCGAGGACACATAACGCAGGTTGTCGATACCGTTGAGCTGCTGCTCGATGACCTGCACCACGGTGTCCTGCACGGTCTGTGCGGAAGCGCCTGGGTAGGTCACGGAAATGGCGATCGCTGGTGGCGCGATGCTCGGGTATTGGTTGATCGGCAATTTGAGGATCGATAGAGCCCCGACCAGCATGATCACCAGGGCGATTACCCAGGCGAAAATCGGACGGTCGATAAAAAATTTCGACATGGTTTACTCCCCTTTGCCGCCTGCAGCTTTGTCAGTTGCCTGTGCAGTGGCCGGGTTTTTCGCTGGAACGTTGGTCGCTTCGCTGGCTTTGACTTCGACGCCAGGTCGGACGAATTGCAGCCCTTCGGTGATCAGGCGATCACCGGCCTTCAGGCCGTCCTCGATCAGCCACTGGTTGCCGACGGTGCGGCTGGCCTTGAGCTGACGCAGTTCAACCTTGTTGTCCGGGCCAACCACCAGCGCGGTCGGTGTGCCCTTGAGGTCGCGGGTCACGCCTTGTTGCGGGGCGAGGATCGCCGCGGCATTCACGCCGGCCTGCAGTTGCGCGTGCACGAACATGCCTGGCAGCAGGGTGTGTTCCGGGTTCGGGAACACCGCGCGCAGGGTCACGGAACCGGTGGTTTCGTCGACCGACACTTCGGAGAACTCCAGCTTGCCGTCGAGCTTGTACTGGCTGCCGTCTTCCAGGGTCAGCTTGACCTTGGCGGCGTTGTCGCCGGCCTTCTGCAGGCGACCGCTTTCCAGCTCACGGCGCAGCTCCAGCAGTTCCACCGACGACTGGGTGACGTCGACGTAGATCGGGTCGAGTTGCTGGATGGTTGCCATGGCGGAGGATTGACCGTTGCTGACCAATGCGCCTTCGGTGACCGAAGAGCGGCCGATACGCCCGGAGATCGGCGACAGCACCTTGGTGTAGCGCAGGTCGATCTGGGCGCTCTGCAGCGCGGCTTCCGATTGCAGGCGGTTGGCGACGGCGGTGTCGTATTCCTGGCGGCTTACGGCTTGTTCGTCGACCAGTTGCTTGTAGCGATCGGAGATCGACTTGGTCGATTGCAGGTTGGCCTGGGCGCTCTTGAGGGTCGACTCATAGACCGACGGATCGATCTGGTAGAGCTGCTGACCTTCCTTGACGTCGCCGCCTTCCTTGAACAGACGCTTGAGAATGATGCCATTGACCTGAGGACGGACCTCGGCGATCCGGAACGCAGTGGTGCGTCCTGGAAGCTCGGACGTCAGGGTAAAGGCTTGAGGTTGCAGGGTGACTACGCCGACCTGAGGGGCTTGTGGGGCGGGAGCCGCCTCTTCCTTTTTACATCCGCTGAGCAGCGATGCCAGGGCGACGGCAGTGACCAGAGCGGTAACAGCTGGCTTGAGTTGCATGAAGATCCTCGGGTCAGGCGCGCAAAATGCGCACTCGAAAAGTGGAAGGGTAAAAAACGAGTGCTGAGTGGATAAGTAGCTTGCTAAGGAATATACTTACGTTCATGGTTGTTTGTAAATACCTTGGCGACGTACCCATTCGGTTACAAAAGTCGTTGCAAGTGTCGAATTGTAGGTTGGGAAAACGGCACCCGAGATGCCGTTCCATATTTATTCAGATGAGCTTCATGCATCGCTGAAGCATCCTGATCGAGGTTTACTGCCATGGTCCGTCGTACCAAAGAGGAAGCTCAAGAAACCCGCAAACAGATACTCGAGGCGGCCGAAAAAGCCTTCTACGAGCGCGGTGTGGCGCGTACCACCCTGGCCGATATCGCGGCGTTGGCCGGTGTCACGCGTGGAGCTATTTACTGGCACTTCAGTAACAAGGCGGATCTGGTGCAGGCCATGCTCGACACCTTGCGCGAGCCGCTGGATGAAATGGCCAAGGCGAGTGAGAGCGAAGAGGAAGTCGATCCGCTGGGATGCATGCGCAAGCTGCTGATTCATTTGTTTCATCAAATTGCCCTGGACCCGAAAACCCGACGCATTAATGAGATTTTGTTTCACAAGTGCGAATTCACCGATGAAATGTGCGACTTGCGGCGCCAGCGTCGCGCGGCCAGCCTGGATTGCAACGTGCATATCGAGCTGGGGTTGCGCAATGCCGTGAAGCGGGGGCAGCTCCCCGAGAATCTCGACACTGCCCGGGCGGCCATCAGTATCCACGCCTATATTGATGGCATTCTTTATCAGTGGCTGTTGGCGCCGGACAGTTTCGAACTCCATAAGGAAGCGGAGCGCTGGATCGATACTGGATTGGACATGCTGCGCCTGAGTCCCAGCCTGCGTAATTGAGACAAAATGCGGAATTACGTCTGCAGATGTCAACGTTTGCGCGTTATAAAACGCGATGTTTCATTCGTCACGGCTCACCGGGATGCCTTTATATACGTGCCGACTTTATCTTGATAGATAGCGAGCTACGTATTTTGTAGGGAAATTGTTGCGAGTATGTGAATGAGTGTGAGTACCGCGGCATACAAGGGCGCCGAGCAGCCGGTAAAAGGTATAGCACTGATTTGCCTGGCGGTTTTGTTGTTTGCCAGTCATGACACCCTGTCCAAATACCTGTCCGGGTTCTACCCCATCGTCATGGTGGTCTGGGCCCGGTATGTGGTGCACACGCTGTTGATGCTGGTGGTGTTCGTGCCGCGCAGCGGTTTTTCCGCCGTGGTCCGTACCAAGCGGCCAGGCCTGCAACTGTTGCGCGCCTTGTGCCTGATCGGCACCAGCCTGTTTTTCACCACCGGCCTGCGTTATATCCCCCTGGCCGAGGCCACCGCGGTCAACTTTCTCGCGCCCTTGCTGGTCACCGCGCTGTCCGTGCCGCTGCTGGGCGAACGGGTGACCCGCGGCCAGTGGCTGGCGGTGCTGGCCGGTTTTGTCGGGGTCTTGATCGTGATTCGTCCGGGCGGCGCCTTGTTCACCCCGGCGATCCTGCTGCCGTTGTGCTCGGCCTTGTGTTTCGGTTTCTACCAATTGCTTACCCGCAAGCTCAGCGGTGTCGACAGCCCCACCACCAGCAACTTCCTTACCGGGATTCTCAACAGCCTGATCATGAGCGCGGCATTGCCGTTTTTCTGGAGTACGCCGACCCTGTGGCACGCTCTGTTCATGATCGGCCTCGGCACCTGCGGCATGCTCGGCCACCTGTTGCTGACCCAGGCTTTCCGCCATGCCGCGCCGGCGATGCTGGCGCCGTTCAGCTACGGGCAGATCCTGTTCGCCGGCATGTACGGCTACCTGATTTTCGATCACACCCCGGACAGCTTCGCCATAGTCGGGATCGCGGTAATCTGCCTCAGCGGCCTGGCCGTGGCCTGGGGCCAGCGCAAACGCGGCTGATCGCGCCCCGCCTTTGTAGGAGCGAAGCTTGCTCGCGATGCTGGTCAAGGATAACGCGGTGTGCCTGAAGCTNTGGGTCTATCGCGAGCAAGCTTCGCTCCTACAAGTGAACGCGCATGAAAAAGCCCCGGCTCTTGCGAGTCCGGGGCTTTTTAATTGCAGCGCCTTACAGCGTCGGGTAGTCGATATAGCCGACCGGGCCCTTGGCGTAGAACAGCTCGGGGCGCGCGTCGTTCAGCGGCGCATCGGCCTTCAGGCGGGCCGGCAGGTCCGGGTTGGCGATGAAGGGTACACCGAAGGCCACGGCATCGGCCTTGCCGCTGGCCAGCCAGGCGTTGGCGCTGTCCTTGGTGAAACGTTCGTTGGCGATGTAGGGGCCGCCGAAGGCTTCTTTCAGTTGTGGGCCGAGGCTGTCGGCGCCTTCTTTCTCGCGGGAGCAGATAAAGGCGATACCGCGTTTGCCCAGCTCGCGAGCGAGGTAGGTGAAGGTTTCCGAGAGGTCCTCATCACCCATGTCGTGCAGGTCGGCACGGGGCGACAAGTGCACGCCCACGCGGCCAGCGCCCCAGACCTCGATCGCTGCGTCAGTCACTTCCAGCATCAGCCGTGCACGGTTTTCCAGGGAGCCGCCGTATTGGTCGGTGCGCTGGTTGGTGGAGCTTTGCAGGAACTGGTCCAGCAGGTAGCCGTTGGCGCCATGGATTTCCACGCCGTCGAAGCCGGCGGCCTTGGCGTTCTCGGCGCCGACGCGGTAGGCGTCGACGATATCGGCGATCTCAGCGGTTTCCAGGGCACGCGGGGTCGGGAAGTCGGCCAGCGGGCGTACCAGGCTGACGTGGCCCTTGGGCTGGATGGCGCTTGGCGCGACCGGCGCTTCGCCGTTCAGGTAGCTCGGGTGGGAAATCCGGCCCACGTGCCACAGTTGCAGGAAGATCTTACCGCCCGCGCCGTGAACGGCCTTGGTCACGTTGCTCCAGCCACGCACCTGGTCGTTGGACCAGATGCCCGGGGTGTCCGGGTAGCCCACGCCCAGCGGGGTCACCGAGGTGGCCTCGCTGAGGATCAGGCCGGCGGAGGCGCGTTGCACGTAGTACTCGGCCATCAGCGCGTTCGGTACCCGGCCTTCGTCGGCGCGGCAGCGGGTCAGCGGCGCCATGATGATGCGGTTGGCCAGCTCGAGGTCGCCGAGTTTGATCGGATCGAAAATAGTCGTCATGAAATACACCCTTCTTTAGATGAACCTATCAGTTGGTCGCAGGAGCCAGTTCGGCATTGCCGCCCTGACGAAAGGTAATCAGCGTCACCAGCAGGGCCAGGACCGCCAGCGCGGCGGCGGCCAGCGGCACGTTGACCAGGCCGTAGCCGTGGGCGATGACGCTGCCCCCGACCCAGGCGCCCAGGGCGTTGCCGATGTTGAAGGCGCCGATGTTCAGCGTGGACACCAGGTTCGGCGCGGCCTTGCCGAAGGTCACCACGTTGACCTGCAGGGCTGGCACTGCGGCGAAGCAGGCGGTGGCCCAGAGGAACAGGGTGACTTCGGTGGGGATCAACGCGACGCTGGTCCAGGTCAGCACGGAGCTGGTCACGGCCATGGCGATCAGCACGCCGACCAGGGTTCCCGACAGGCTTTTGTCGGCCATCTTGCCGCCAATGATGTTGCCCAGGGTCAGGCCCAGGCCGATCAGCACCAGGGTCCAGGTCACGCCCTGGGGCGAGACGCCGGTCACCTCGCCCAGCAGCGGGGCGACATAGGTGAACAGGGTGAACACCGAGGCGGAGAACAGCGCGGTCATGCTCAGCGACAGCCAGATTCCGGCACCCTTGAGGGCGACCAGTTCCGAGCGCATGTCGAGCTTCTCTTCGTCGCGCTTGGCCGGCAGGAAGCGGATCAGGCCGATCAGGGCAATCACGCCGATCACAGTCACTGCCCAGAAGGTCGAACGCCAGCCGGCCTGTTGGCCCAGGGCGGTGCCCAGCGGTACGCCGAGCACGTTGGCCAGGGTCAGGCCGGTGAACATCAGGGCCACGGCGGAGGCACGCTTGTTGGCGGGCACCAGGCCTGCCGCGACCACCGAACCTATACCAAAGAAGGCGCCATGGCACAGGGCGGTGACTACACGGGCGAACATCAGCACGTCGTAGTCACTGGCCAGCGCACACAGCAGGTTGCCGACGATGAAAATCCCCATCAGCGCTACCAGGGCGGCCTTGCGCGGCAGCCTGGCGGTAGCCAGGGCCATGAAGGGCGCGCCGATGGCCACGCCCAGGGCGTAGCCGGTCACCAGCCAGCCGGCGCCGGGGATCGACACACCCAGGTCGTTCGCCACATCGGGCAGCAGGCCCATGATGACGAACTCGGTGGTGCCGATGGCGAAGGCGCTCAAGGCCAGGATGAGGAGCGAGAGGGGCATTGTCGGGTCCTTGTGTCAGCGTCTGCCGCTGAGTTCTTGGGTGAGCGCTTCGAGGAAGGCTTGGATCACATCCTCGTTGCGTTTGAAAAAGTGCCATTGGCCGGCTTTCTGGCTGCTGATCAGGCCCGCCCGCTGCAAGGTCGCCAGGTGCGCGGAAACGGTCGACTGCGACAGGCCGCAGCGTTGGTCGATCTGTCCGGCGCAGATGCCGTACTCGTGGTTGTGGGTCTGATCGGGGAACTGGACCTTCGGGTCCTTGAGCCAGATAAGGATGTCTCGTCGTACTGGGTGCGCCAGGGCTTTTATTATTTCGTCGAGGTCGATGGACATGGCGGTGCTCGTTTTCCGTAAAACGTTATATCGCGATGAGGCGAACTTTAAATCGCTATTTCGCGATATACCAATATGATTTTGATCTGAGATCAGTGTTAATCGGTATATCGGGTTATAACGATATGTGAGGCGCGGTGTTAAGCTGCGCGAATGAATTATCTCGCACATCTGCACCTCGGCGGCCAGCGCCCCGGTCAATTACTCGGCAGTTTGTATGGCGACTTCGTCAAAGGGCGCCTGCAGGGCCAGTTCGATCCGGAAATCGAGGCGGCCATCCAGCTGCATCGCAGCATCGATATCTTTACCGACCGCCATCCGCTGGTGGGTGAGTCGCTGTCGCGTTTTTCCCTGACCCGCCGGCGTTACGCGGGCATCGTGCTGGACGTGTTTTTCGACCACTGCCTGGCCCGGGACTGGGTGCTGTATGCCGATCGTCCTTTGGAACTGTTCACCTCGGACGTGTACCGGGTGCTGGCGGCCGAACCCCGGTTGCCTGGGCGCCTGGCGCAGATCGCGCCGCATATGGCCGCCCATGACTGGCTGGGTTCCTACCGCGAGTTCGAGGTGCTGGAGCAGGTGTTGCGGGGGATTGCCCGGCGCCTGTCACGCCCGGAAGAACTGGCGGCGGCGATGGGCGAGCTGGAGCGGCTGTATCAGCCGTTGAGCGAGGACTTCCGGGTGTTCTACCCGCAGTTGCAGGCGTTCGCCGCGCAACACATGCATCCCGTGTAGGAGCGAGCTTGCTCGCGAAAGAACTTGAGTCTTGAGCCGTACTCAAGGGCCTCATCGCGAGCAAGCTCGCTCCTACAGGTACAGGGTTCAGGCAGCGATCAGGTCGCCGGCACGCTGTGGTTCGGCTGGCTGGGCGATATCGCCAAACAGGACCTTCTGCACCGCCTGTTGCGCCTGGAACGCCAACGCAGCGCGCTCCTGGCCCTGGCAGGCAATCGGCTTGAGCAGATGGATTTCCACCCGGCCCTGGTCGTTGGCGAACAAACGCATCAGGTGCGACAGCAGGTCGTCGTCGCCAACGAAGGGCGCCAGCGGATCGATATCGCCATCGCGCAGGTAACGAATGGCCACCGGCTGCAAGGCCACGTCGGCCTCGATGGCGCTGGCCAGCAGGCGACCGTGGAAGGTGCGCAGGCTGCGACCGTCGGTGGTGGTGCCTTCGGGGAACATCAGCAGCGGGTGGGTCTGCTGCAGATGGCGGGTCATCTGTTTGCGGATCAACTGGCTGTCGCCCGAACCACGGCGGATAAACAGGCTGCCAGCCTTGGCGGCCAGCCAGCCGGCGACCGGCCAGGTGCGCACCTCGGCCTTGGACAGGAACGACAGCGGCGTCAGCGCGCCGAGCAATGGGATATCGGTCCAGGACACATGATTGCTGACCCAGAGCATCGGCTGTTTCGGCAACTCGCCGTGCACCGTCACACCGAAGGGCAGGGCGTTGCTCAGGCGCGCCATGAAAAAGCGCGACCAGCGCTGGCGCCGGACCATGGAATTGGCGATGCCCAGGCGCTCGAACACGCCGAACACGCAGGCCATGCTCAGGCCCAGCGCCACCACCAGCAGCACGCGGGCGATGCGCCCGTAGACCCGTAGCCGGCGCATCACACGGCCGCCTTGAAGTGGCGGGCGTAGCGCGGGCACAGCTCATCGCGCTTGAGCAGGATGAACACGTCGGCCACCTGGAAGTCCTGGTCCCAGCACGGCTCGCCGCAGATCTTCGCGCCCAGGCGCATGTAGGCCTTGAGCAGCGGCGGCATCTCGGCGATGACGTTGGACGGAATGTCGAGGTTCGGCAGCGGGTTCTTCGGTTCGGCGCGCAGGTGTTCGGTGCACAGGTAGCGTTCGCGCAGGCGCTGCATGATCGCGTGGGCCTGCACGCCGCCGTCCTGCATCGGGATGCTGGCGCAGCCCATCAGGTAGCTGTAGCCGCCCTGGTTGAGCACTTCGGCCAACTCGCCCCAGAGCACGGCGATGGTGCCGCCGTTGCGGTAGGCCGGGTCGACGCAGGTGCGGCCGATCTCCAGGATCGGCCCCTTGAGCTGGACCAGGCCGTGCAGGCTGAATTCTTCTTCGCTGTAGAAACGCCCCAGGCTGCTGGCGGCCTGGTGGTCGAGCAGGCGGGTGGTGGCGACCAGGCGGCCGCTGTTCAAGTCACGCACGCCGATGTGGCTGCAGTGGACATCATAGTCATCCATGTCCAGACCCAGCTCCGCGCCTTTCAGTTTGGCGTTGAACTCGCCGCTGAAGACGTTGAAGCGCAGGGCCTGGGCTTCTTGCAGGGCCGCGGCGCCAACCAGGCGCTCGGCTTGCAGGCGGCGTTCATTGCCGGTGTCGCTGATGCGGGCGATCTGAGTCATTGTGAATCTCCGTGCGGGCCACTGACCCGCCTTGGGTTGCAGCCGATCGACTTTGTTGTGCAAAGTCAGGCTATGTAGCCCCGGTGTCATCGCCATGAAGCTTTGGTGATGCTTATATGACAGCCCCTGAGGACCCGCTTATGCCCTGGCAAGCCCTGCTGCACAGCCGTCGCCGACTGCCCGCCCACCCGGACCTGGCCGAAGGTTATGCCGCGTTGTTACAGGAATTGGGGCCGGTGACGCCCTTCGAGCTGGCGGTGCGCGGCGGGCGCTTGATGGCCACCCCGGGGCTGGCCTTCCTGGTGGGCTACCAGGCGGCCTTGCGCATGCTTTGGCCTAGTGCGCCGCTGAGCCTGGGCGCCCTGTGCGCCACCGAGCAGCGCAGCCTGCGCCCGGCCGACATGCAGACCCGGCTGCAGGACCTGCACCTGAGCGGGCGCAAGGACTTCGTCACCGCCGGCGATGCCGCCGACTGGCTGCTGATCGCCGCCCGCTGCGAAGCGCAAGGCGAATCGCCGCGCCTGAGCCTGGCGGTGGTCTACGCCGGCGAGCCCGGGGTCAAGGTCGACAAGCTGCCGGCGATCCCGCTGATGCCGGACATCAGCCACGGCCGCCTGCAACTGGATAACGCCCTGTGCGAACTGCTGGCGGGCGACGGCTGGGATGCCTACGTCAAACCCTTCCGCACCCTGGAAGACATCTATGTGCTCAGCGCCATGACGGCCTGGCTGTATGGCGTCGGCCAGGACAACGACTGGCCGCAGACCCTGCTCCTGCAATTGCTGGCCTTGCTCGCCGGTTGCGCGGAAGTCAGCCGGCAGAACCCGTCGCTGGGCAGCGGGCATGTGTTGCTGGGCGGGCTGTTCGCCCAGTTCGACGGGCTCAAGCCGGCCATCGAGCAGGCCTTTGCCGATGGCCCGGCGCAGTGGGCCGAATTGTGGAAACGCGATCGGGCGGTGCTGGACCTGGCGGCGGGGGCGCGGAGCAAACGCCTGGCCAAGGCGCTGGCCTTATAAAGGAGGGGCCGCTGCGGGGCCCATCGCGNCGCGATAGGCCCAAAGGGCCGCGGGTGGCAAAAAACTGTCATCTCCCTGGTCTACCCTCAGCGGGTTCCCTTGCCCGAGTTCCCGCCATGCTCAAAGGCTCGACCCTGCTGCTCGCGCTGCTATTCACGCTCCCACCGGCCTGGGCCGAGAACTGGCCCGGCGCGCAATGGAGCAAGGGCCCCGCAGCCAGCGGCCCGGCCCTCGAGGCGCTGGAGGCCTACGCCTTCGCCCCCCGCAACGACGCGACCCGCCTGGGTATCCGTAGCGATGCCTTGCTGGTGATCCGCGACGGCCAGTTGATCTATGAGCGTTATGCCGGCCCGACCAGCGCCGATACCCCGCACCTGACCTGGTCCGTCAGCAAAAGCCTGTTGGCCGCGGTGCTGGGCGTGGCCTATGGCGAAGGGCGTTTCCAGTTGCAGGACAAGGCCGCCCGCTTCCTTCCAGCGTTGCAACAGCATCCGCAGATCAGCCTGGCCGACCTGCTGCACTGGGCCTCGGGCCTGGATTGGCAGGAGGACTACGAGTACGCGCCACTCAAATCCTCGGTGGTGGCCATGCTCTACACCCGTGGCCACGGCGATATGGCGACCTTTACCGCCGAGCACCCGGCCTTCAGCGCGCCGGGGCAGGTGTTTCGTTATTCCAGCGGCGACACCAATCTGCTGTCGGCGGCCCTGAAAGGCATGCTGGGAGCCCAGCGTTATGCCGACTATCCCTGGCAGGCGCTGTTCGAGCCCCTGGGCATTAGCCACGCCGTGTGGGAAAGCGACGCCAGCGGCACCTTCGTCGGTTCGTCCTATGCCTACCTCACCGCACGGGACCTGGCACGGGTTGGCCTGTTGATGCTGCGCGATGGGCGCTGGGGCGAGCGCCAGCTGTTGCCCAAGGACTGGGTCGAATTCAGTCGCACGCCGTTCGCCGGTTATCAGGCGAACCAGGACGAGCTGGTGCCCGGCGGCCACTGGTGGCTCAATCGCGCCGTCGACGGCGCCCCATCGCCCTGGCCGGATGCGCCGGCCGATACCTTCGCGGCGCTGGGCCATTGGGGGCAGGCGTTGTACGTGATCCCCAGCGCCGGGCTGGTGATCGTACGTTATGCCGACGACCGCGACGGCAGCTATAGCCACAACCAGTTGCTCAAACTGGCCCAGGCGGCCTTCGCCCCGCTGGTGCAGCCATGAGCCGGCGTCCGTGGGTCGTGCGCCATCCCTTCGCCAGCCTGCTGTTGCTGGCGCTGCTGGCCCTGTTCGGCTGGGGCTGGAGCGAGCGGGTCGCCCTGCGGGCCTTCCCGGACATCCTCAGCGCCTACAGCGCCAAGGAGTACTGCTCCTGCCGCTACGTGATGCACAACGAGGCCGAGTACTGCGAAGCTTATGTGCAGCAGTACCTGCCGCTCAAAAGCCTGCAGGACGATGCCGAGCACAAGCGGGTCAGCGCCAGCGGCCTGGGGCGCAGCCACAGCGCTGTCTGGCTGAGTGAGCGCCAGGGCTGTCGACTGGAGCCCTGAACGGCGCCACGCAACGATCGGTAATCCTTTCCCGGGGCTGTCAGCCCCATGTTTACTGGCTTCCCGCACAAGGTTCCACCCTGTGGAACCACATTCGATTGTCGCAGGCGACGGCTCGCGGTTATCTGAGGGCACGCCGCGATCACGCCTTGTTGCACCGTGAGACGCTCCGAAAAAAAGAACGGGATTACACCCGGCCAAGGAGATACGTCATGACCCGATTCCCGCATATCTTTGCCTGGCTCGACGACGTCGCCAGCGACCTGCGCGCCGTGCGCCAGGACATCCACGCCCATCCCGAACTCGGCTTCGAGGAGAACCGCACCTCGGCGCTGGTCGCCCGTTCCCTGCAGGAGTGGGGCTACGAAGTGCATAGCGGTATCGGCAAGACCGGCGTGGTCGGTGTGCTGCGCAACGGTAGCAGCCTCCGCAGGCTCGGCCTGCGCGCTGATATGGACGCCTTGCCGATCATCGAGAACAGCGGCGTGGCCTACAGCAGCCGCCACAGCGGGTGCATGCATGCCTGCGGGCACGACGGCCACACCGCCATGCTCCTTGGCGCGGCGCGCTACCTGGCGGCCACACGCCAGTTCGACGGCACCCTGACCCTGATTTTCCAGCCGGCCGAAGAAGGCCAGGGCGGCGCCGAAGCGATGCTCGCCGACGGCCTGCTGGAGCGTTTCCCCTGCGATGCGCTGTTCGGCATGCACAACATGCCGGGGCTGCCGGCCGGTCACCTGGGCTTTCGCGAAGGGCCGATGATGGCCTCCCAGGACCTGCTCACCGTGACCCTCGAAGGCGTGGGCGGGCACGGTTCGATGCCGCACCTGACGGTCGATCCGCTGGTGGCTGCGGCCAGTGTGGTGATGGCTTTGCAGACCGTGGTGGCGCGCAACATCGATGCCCAGGAGGCGGCGGTGGTGACGGTCGGTGCGCTGCAGGCCGGCGAGGCAGCCAACGTCATTCCGCAACAGGCGCTGCTGCGCCTGAGCCTGCGGGCGCTGAACGCGCCGGTGCGCGAGCAGATGCTCGAACGGGTCAAGGCGATCATTCACACCCAGGCCCAGAGCTTCGGTTGCTCGGCCAGCATCGAACATCGCCCGGCCTATCCGGTGCTGGTCAACAGCCCGGAGCAGACCGAATTTGCCCGTCAGGTCGGGGTGGCGCTGCTGGGCGAGCAGGCGGTCGACGGCAACACCCGCAAGCTAATGGGCAGCGAAGACTTCGCCTGGATGCTGCAGCGTTGCCCCGGCAGCTACCTGTTCATCGGCAACGGCCTGTCCCGGCCGATGGTCCACAACCCCGGCTACGACTTCAACGACGACATCCTGCTGACCGGCGCCGCCTATTGGGCCGCGCTGGCCGAGAGCTGGCTCGAGCCGGCCTGAGTTTTCCCTTTCTTCTGCCGCTGAATCGGGCGCNCGCCCGGCACTTCCCATAAAGGCTCGACTCGTTACCCGAGAGGCCAGACAAGAATAGAAGGACAGCGCTCATGCATACCCCGAGATCCAGTGTTTCGCGTACCCGGCAAGTGGTCGCCGCCGTGATCGGCAACGCCTTGGAGTGGTACGACTTCATCGTCTACGGCTTTCTGGCCAGCATCATCGCCCGACAGTTTTTCCCCTCCGACGACGAGTACGCCTCGCTGTTGATGGCCCTGGCCACCTTCGGCGTGGGCTTTTTCATGCGCCCGGTGGGCGGCGTCCTGCTGGGCATGTATTCGGACCGCAAAGGCCGCAAGGCCGCCATGCAACTGATCATCCGCCTGATGACGGTCTCCATCGCCCTGATCGCCTTTGCCCCCAACTACGCGGCCATCGGCATGGGCGCGCCGCTGATGATCGTCGTCGCGCGGATGCTGCAGGGCTTCGCCACTGGTGGCGAATACGCCAGCGCCACGGCCTTCCTGGTGGAAAGCGCGCCGGCGCACCGCAAGGGTCTGTACGGCTCCTGGCAACTGGTCGGGCAATGCCTGGCGGTGTTCTCCGGGGCGGCGATGGTGGCGTTGGTCACCCATCTGTTCTCGCCCGAGAACCTCGATCTGTGGGGCTGGCGCCTGCCGTTCGTCATCGGCTTGCTGATTGGTCCGGTGGGCCTGTGGATCCGCAAATACATGGAAGAGCCGGAAGCCTTCGTCGAGGCCCGCAAGCAGGTGCGCGGCAACGGCCCGGGCCTGATGCAGGTGCTACGCGAGCACCGGCGCAGCATCCTGGTGTCCATGGGCCTGGCCTGTGGCGCGACGGTGTCCTTCTACGTGGTGCTGGTGAACATGCCGACCTTCGCCCACAAGAACCTCGGCTTGCCGCTGGACCAGGTGTTGCTGGTGCAGATGTTCGCGGTGGCGCTGATGACGGTGGTGATTCCGTTGTCCGGCGCCCTGTCGGACCGGCTGGGGCGGCGTCCGGTGTTGCTGGCCTTCACCCTGGCGTTTTTTGTCATGGTGTACCCGCTGTACGTCTGGGTGGCCGCGGCGCCCTCGATCGAGCGGCTGCTGGTGATGCAGGTGCTGCTGTGCAGCGCCATCGGCGGTTTCTTCGGCCCGGCACCGACAGCGCTGGCCGAACAGTTCCCGGTGCAGGTGCGCTCCACCGGAGTATCGGTGGCCTACAACGTGGCGGTCATGGTCTTCGGCGGCTTTGCCCCGCTGATCGTGACCTGGCTCAGCAAGGTGCTGGGCACCCCGGTGGCCCCGGCGTTTTATGTATTGTTTGCCTGCGTGCTGACGCTGCTGGGCACTTATTGCCTGCATGAGGCACCCAGGGAGAAGAAACCGAGTGAACTGAATTTCGGGGTGAAACCTTGATGGATATCGCAGCACAAGACTTTGGCCCCATCGTTGAGCTGGGCGCCGTCGAACTGTCCCGGGCGATCCACGCCCGCAGGTTTTCCTGTCGCGAAGTGATGTCGGCCTACCTGGACCGGATCGAGCGCTGCAACCCCCGGGTCAATGCCCTGGTGTCCCTGCGCGAGCGCCAGGTATTGCTGGCCGAGGCCGAGGAGCGTGATCGCCAGCTGGACCGGGGCCAATCCCTGGGCTGGATGCACGGCATGCCCCAGGCGATCAAGGACCTGGCGGCCACCGCCGGGCTGCGTACCACCCTGGGCTCGCCGCTGTTCGCCGAACAGATACCGGCCCACGACGCCATCTGCGTGGAGCGGGTCCGGGCCAGCGGGGCGATCATCGTCGGCAAGAGCAACGTGCCGGAGTTCGGCCTGGGCTCGCAGACCTACAACAAGGTGTTCGGCACCACCGGCAACGCCTATGACCCGAGGCTGAATGCCGGCGGCAGCAGTGGCGGGGCGGCGGTGGCCCTGGCGCTGCGCATGCTGCCGGTGGCCGATGGCAGCGACATGATGGGGTCGTTGCGCAACCCGGCGGCCTTCAACAATGTCTTTGGCCTGCGCCCGTCCCAGGGCCGGGTACCCCACGGCCCGGCACCGGAGCTGTTCGTCCAGCAACTGGCCACTGAAGGGCCGATGGGCCGCAGCGTGGCCGATATCGCCCGCCTGCTGGCCACCCAGGCCGGGTACGACTCGCGGGTACCCTTGTCGCTCAAGGAGGATCCGGCGATCTTCAACGAGCCCTTGCAGCGGGATTTTCGCGGCGCGCGTTTGGGCTGGCTGGGGGACTTCGATGGCTACCTGGCGATGGACGATGGCGTGCTGGCGCTGTGCGAGTCGGCGCTGGGGGACTTTCGCCAACTGGGCTGCGAGGTCGAGGCCTGCCAGCCGGAATTTTCCATGGCCGCGCTGTGGCAGTGCTGGCTGGTGCACCGGCATTGGCTGGTCCAGGGCAACCTGGGGCCGCTGTATGCCGACCCGCAGAAGCGCCATCTGCTCAAACCCGAGGCGCAGTGGGAGGTCGAGGGCGGGCTGGGCCTGAGCGCGGCGGATGTCTACCGTGCCTCGCAGATTCGCAGCGACTGGTACCGGGCCCTGGAGCGCCTGTTCGAACGTTACGATTTCCTGCTGTTGCCCAGCGCCCAGGTGTTCCCTTTCGATGCAGGGGTGCCGTGGCCACGCTTTGTCGGAGGGCGGGAGATGGACACCTACCATCGCTGGATGGAGGTGGTGATAGGCCCGACCCTGGCCGGCCTGCCGAGCCTCAGCGTGCCGGTCGGCTTCAACCCGGCGGGCTTGCCCATGGGCATGCAGATCATCGGTCCGGCCCAGGCCGACCGGGCGGTGTTGCAGCTTGGCTATGCTCATGAACAGCTGACGCAGTGGGTCAGGCGCCGGCCGCCTGGTCATCCGTTGTAACCCTCGAACCGGGGTGTGCGGGTTTATCGGGCCCGCATCTTGCTGCGTAAAACGCTCATCCATCCGCTTATCAGGGAGGTCGGCATATGGCCAGCAAGGTAGAAACCGGCAGTGTGCGTTCGGTCGAACGGGCGTTGGCGATCGTCGAACTGCTGAGCCAGCACCAGGCCCTGGGCCTGGAAGAACTGCACTACCTGACGGCGCTACCCAAGGCTACGGTGTCGCGCATGCTCCTGACATTGCAGGAGCAGGGCTGGATCTATCGCGGCCTGAGCGACCGACGCTATCGGCTGTGCGCCAGGCGGCTGTTCGGCGACCAGCAGCAACGCTTCAAACGGCAGCTGGTGGAGCGCGCCGCGCCCTGGTTGCAGGCGTTGAGCGAGCGCACCGGGTTGGTGGTCGACCTGTCGTGTTTCGACGGCGAGCGCCTGGAGGTCATGGAAAGCTCGATCCCGGCGGTGCTGCGCAAGCGTTACCCACATAACTGCCAGATCGTCGGCCATTATTCGAGCCTGTTCCATTCGGCGATGGGCAAGGCGTGCCTGGCCGAGCTGGATCACGAGCAGGTCCAGCGCCTGGCGGTCCGCGAGCAGGTGCCCCAGGAGGACCAGTACCGCGCCTGCGAGCAATCCCAGCATCAGGGTTTCGGCCAGCGCACCGAGGGTTATTGGGAGTACCCGGTGCGGCTGCCGTTCCTGATCCGCGCCGTGGCCTTGCCGATTCGCGACCAGGGCCGGCTGGTGGGCAGCATGGCCCTGCACTGGCCGATGGACCAGGCACCGGTGGAGCGGGTGCTGAGCTTGCACTTGGCCAGCCTTGAGGCGACTGTCCAGGGTGTCGAGCGCAGCTTGATCTAGACTCAGCCGCTCGGCTTGGCATTGCGGCGTATCTGGAACACCGGTTGCCCTGTTTGGGCCCGCTGCGTTGGAATGCCGCCAGGCCCATCGCAGCCTGCGGCAGCGGCTACAGGGATCTTTTTCGTCTTTATGCACTCCGAGTATTCGCCGTTCAGGGCCCTGTCGCTGTTTGCAAGCGCACGCGGGCCGGTTAAGGTTCGGCTCAGATTTCTCGACCCCATGAGTCTTCCATGTTCAACGCCTCTTTCCCCAAAGCCCTGGCCGCTTTGCTGCTGGCCTGCGCGGCCTGGCCGGCCCAGGCCAACTGGTACCTGGACAACGAGTCCTCGCGCCTGTCTTTCGTCACCACCAAGAATGCCAATGTCTCCGAAGTCCAGCGCTTCCTGGTCCTGCACGGCAAGGTCGACGCCAAGGGCATGGCGCAGCTGGAAGTCGAGCTGGACTCGATCAACAGCGGGATTCCGCTGCGTGACGAGCGCATGCGCAAGGAGCTGTTCGAGATCGACCGGCATCCCGATGCCCTGATCAACGCGCAGATCAACCTGCGGCCGATCAACGACCTGGCGCCCGGCGCGCAGATCGAACTGCGTCTGCCGGTCAACGTCACCCTGCACGGCAAGCAGCACGAATACACCGCCGAACTCCTGGCCACGCGCCTGGACGACCGTCGCTTCCAGGTAGTGACCCTGGAGCCGCTGGTGCTCAACGCCGCCGATTTCGACCTGGTGCCGGGGCTCGAAACCCTGCGCAAGGCGGCCGGTCTGTCGGCGATCAGTCTGTCGGTGCCGGTGGGTGCGGTGCTGATCTTCACGGCGCGCTGATATGGCGGGCGCGGTCTTTCCCTGGCGTGAAGGCAATCGCTTCGAGTTGCTGATCGACGGTCCGAGTTTTTTCCCGCGGATGCTGGTGGCGATTGCCCGTGCCCGTGAGCAGGTGGAACTGGAGCTGTACCTGGTGGAGGCGGGCGCCTGCGCCGAGGCCATGGTCCAGGCCCTGACCCAGGCCGCCGAGCGCGGGGTGCGGGTGCGTTGTCTGTTCGATGACTACGGCAGCCTGGCCTTCACCCTGGGCCTGCGTCAGCGCCTGATGGGCGCCGGGGTCGAACTGCGTTTCTACAATCGCCTGAGCTGGCACCGCGGGCTGCGCAACCTGTATCGCGATCATCGCAAGTTGCTGCTGGTGGATCAGGAACTGGCGGTGGTCGGCGGCACCGGGGTGACCGATGAATTCTGGAACCCGCTGCAGGACAGCTGCGACTGGCATGAGGTCATGGTGGAAATCAGCGGCCCGCTGGTGCTCGACTGGCAGATGCTGTTCGATCGGCAGTGGATCGCCAACCGCTATCGCACCGCCTGGAAGCCGGCGTCGAACTTCGGTCTGCCACGCCTGCCGCGGGTGCCGGCCCAGGGTGAAGGCATGGGCCGGGTGGCCTATGCCGACGCCCGGCAACACCGGGACATTCTGCAATCGCTGGTGCGCGCACTGAACAGCGGGCAACGGCGGATCTGGCTGGCGACCCCGTATTTCCTGCCGACCTGGAAGGTCCGGCGCTCCCTGCGCCGCGCGGCGGGACGCGGGGTGGATGTGCGCCTGCTGCTGACCGGGCCGCGCACCGATCACCCGTCGGTGCGTTATGCCGGGCATCGTTATTACCCGCGCCTGCTGCGGGCCGGGGTGAAGATCTTCGAATACCAGCCACGGTTCCTGCACCTGAAGATGGTGCTGATCGACGATTGGGTGAGCATCGGCTCATGCAACTTCGATCACTGGAACCTGCGTTTCAACCTTGAGGCCAACCTCGAAGCCCTCGACCTGCCGCTGACCGAGGCGGTGACCGCGAGCTTCCTCGCCGACTTCGAGCAGAGCCAGGAAGTCAGCCTCGAAGCCTGGAAGAAGCGCCCGCTGTGGCGGCGGATCAAGCAGCGGATCTGGGGCTGGGTGGACCGGCTGGTGGTGAACCTGCTCAATCGCCGCGACTGAACCTGTCTTGTCCCGAAGCAGCTTCCGCTTCTGTAGGAGCCAAGCTTGCTGGCGATATGGGCAACGCGGTGGGTCAGGAGAATCGCTATCGCGGGCAAGCCTCGCTCCTACATGATCGGTATGAACAGCGGCGCTTTTCTGTAGGAGCGAGCTTGCTCGCGATGGGAGGTGTCAGGGAAATCGCTATCGCGAGGCCTGGCGCGGCTTGTGCTTTTGTAGGAGCCAAGCTTGCTGGCGATGCGGGCAGCGCGGTGGGTCAAGGGAATCGCTATCGCGGGCAAGCCTCGCTCCTACATGGGCAGGAGCGAGGTTGAGGGGGAGGGTTACAGCAGTTCGAAGCTCTGTTGCTTGACGTCCCGGGAGTCCAGGCCGATCTCGACCTTGAATTCGCCCGGTTCCGCGGCGTACTTGAGCTGGGCGTTGTAGAACTTCAGGTCGTCTTCGCTGATGCTGAAGCGGATCACCTTCTGCTCGCCGGCCTTGAGCTGCACTTTCTGGAAGTCCTTGAGTTCCTTGATCGGGCGGATCATGGAGCCGGCGACGTCCTGGATATACAGCTGCACCACGGTTTCGCCATCGCGCTTGCCGGTGTTTTTCAGGGTCACGCTGGCCTCGAGCTTGCCGCTCTTGTTCAGGGTGGTCGACGACAGGGCCATGTCCGACAGGCTGAAGCTGGTGTAGCTCAGGCCATAACCGAACGGAAACAGGGGACCGGTGATGTCGTCGAAGTACTGCGAGGTGTAGTTGCCTGGTTTGCCCGGAGTGAACGGCCGGCCAATGGTCAGGTGGTTGTAGTAGGTCGGGATCTGCCCCACCGAACGGGGGAAGGTGATCGGCAGCTTGCCGGACGGGTTGTAGTCGCCGAACAGCACGTCGGCGATGGCATTGCCGCCTTCGGTACCGCTGAACCAGGTTTCCAGGATCGCGTCGGCCTGTTCGTTCTCGTCGAGCAGCGCCAGCGGACGGCCGTTCATCAACACCAGCACCAGCGGCTTGCCGGTGGCCTTGAGGGCCTTGATCAGCTCGCGCTGGCTGGCCGGGATGTGCAGGTCGGTACGGCTTGAGGATTCGTGGGACATGCCTCGCGATTCGCCCACCGCGGCCACCACTACATCAGCCTGCTGCGCGGCCTTCACCGCTTCGTCGATCAACTGCTGGGCCGGGCGTGGATCGTCCACCACTTCCGGGGCATCGAAGTTGAGGAAGTTCAGGTAGTCGACCACTGCCTTGTCGGCGGTGATGTTCGAGCCACGGGCGTAGATCAGTTGTGCTTTATCGCCCAGGGCACGGCTCATGCCGTCGAACAGGGTGACCGACTGCGCCGGCACGCCGGCGGCGGCCCAACTGCCCATCATGTCGATCGGCGCCTTGGCCAGCGGGCCGACCAGGGCGATCTTGCCGGCCTTTTTCAGCGGCAGGGTGTCGTTGGCGTTCTTCAGCAGCACCAGGCTGCGGCGCGCCACATCGCGGGCATCGCTGCGGTGCAGGCGGCTTTCGGCGTTGGTGTCGGCCGGGTCTTCCTCGGCCTTGCCGATGCGCAGGTAGGGGTTGGCGAACAGGCCCATGTCGTACTTGGCGGCCAGCACTTCGCGCACGGCGTTGTCCAGGTCGCGCTGGCTGACGTCGCCGGACTTGATCAGCCCCGGCAGTTCCTTGGCGTACAGCGAGTCGTTCATGCTCATGTCGATGCCGGCCTTGATCGCCAGCTTGGCGGCTTCGCGGCCGTCCTTGGCGACGCCGTGGCGCATCAGCTCGACGATGGCACCGTGGTCGCTCACCGCCAGGCCCTTGAAGCCCCACTCCTTGCGCAGCAGGTCGTTCATCAGCCAGGTGTTGGAGGTGGCCGGCACGCCGTTGATCGAGTTCAACGCCACCATCACCCCGCCGGCACCGGCGTCGATCGCGGCGCGGTAGGGCGGCAGGTAGTCCTGGTACATCTTCACCGGGCTCATGTCGACGACGTTGTAGTCGCGACCGCCTTCCACCGCGCCGTACAGGGCGAAGTGCTTGACGCTGGCCATGATGCTGTCGGCGTTCTTCGGGCTGTCGCCCTGGTAGGCCTTGACCATCACCTTGGCGATGCGCGAGACCAGGTAGGTGTCTTCGCCGAAACCTTCGGAGGTGCGGCCCCAGCGCGGGTCGCGGGAGATGTCGACCATCGGCGCGAAGGTGATGTCCAGGCTGTCGGCGCTGGCTTCCTGGGCGGCGACGCGCCCGGAGCGGCCGATGGCGTCCATGTCCCAGCTCGACGCCAGGGCCAGGGGGATCGGGAAAATCGTGCGGTGGCCGTGGATCACGTCATAGGCGAAGAACATCGGGATCTTCAGCCGGCTGCGCATGGCCGCGTCCTGCATCGGCCGGTTTTCCGGGCGGGAGATGGAGTTGAAGGTACCGCCGATGCGGCCGGCGGCGATTTCCTTGCGGATCATCTCGCGGGGCATTTCCGGACCGATGCTGATCAGGCGCAGTTGGCCGATCTTTTCATCGAGGGTCATCTGCTTGAGCAGGTTGTCGATGAAGGCGTCCTTGTTCTGCAGGACCGCATCGGAAAAGGGTTTTTCCTGGGCCGATACCGGTGTGGCGGCGGCCAGGGCAGGGTGACTGGCCAGGCTGACCAGCAAACCCAGCAAACACAGCTTCTTCATGAATATTGTTCTCTAGGGCCTAAAACAGACGCGATCAGTACGCGTCGAGCGGCCGAAAATGGGGAGAGCGGCTAATAAGGAACGACTATTGTTGTTCGGATAAATGCAGCACACTTCTGAACTCTTTTTCGCGCTGGGCATCTTTTAGCCGATTGGCCCGATGCAATCCAGTGGTGGCGGCAGATTATGTCGATGCACTCGATTCAAAGGGTTACAGGTTCCATCCCCTAGGTTGCAAGGAGCGTCACCACCATGAACGTACGACAGAGCCTGCGCTCAAGCTGGCCCGTGATGGCATTGCTGCTGCTCAGCAGCCTGCTCAGCGGCTGCGGGATCAACAACATCCCGACCCTCGACGAACAGGCCAAGGCGGCCTGGGGCCAGGTACAGAACCAGTACCAGCGGCGCGCCGACCTGATCCCTAACCTGGTGGAAACGGTCAAGGGCTACGCCAAACATGAGCAGGAGACCCTGACCGCGGTGATCGAGGCGCGGGCCAAGGCCACCTCGATCCAGGTCGACGCCAGCACCCTGGACAACCCGGAAAGACTCAAGCAGTTCCAGCAGGCCCAGGACCAGCTGACCGGCGCCCTGAGCCGGCTGATGGTGGTGTCCGAGCGTTATCCGGACCTCAAGGCCAACCAGAACTTCCTGGCCCTGCAGTCGCAGCTCGAAGGCACCGAGAACCGCATCGCCGTGGCCCGTCGCGATTTCATCCTCGCGGTGCAGAAGTACAACACCGAGATCCGTACCTTCCCCGGCCGCCTGTGGCACAGCCTGATGTACAGCGACCTGCCGGTGCGCGAGACCTTCGAGGCCACCAGCCCCGACGCCGACAAAGCGCCAGAAGTGAAGTTCTGATCAGCAGCGGCTGCCCGCGGATCGCGCGAGCGGCCGCGGGATCCGACCCGGCGTTACCATGGATGAGGTTCCAATGCGCGTGTTGAGAGTTGGCCTGGTGCTGTTGCTCTGGGTGTTTGCGATAACGGCCCAGGCCGAGCTGAAGTTCCCGGCGCTGAGCGGGCGGGTGGTGGACAACGCCCAGATGATCGAGCCGGCGGTGCGCCAGCAGTTGACCCAGGAGCTGGCCTCCCACGAGCAGTCCACCGGCGAGCAGGTGGTGGTCGTGACTCTGCCGGACCTGCAAGGCACCAGCATCGAGGACTTCGGCTATCAACTGGGGCGCTACTGGGGCATCGGCCAGAAGGACAAGAACAACGGCGCCTTGTTGATCGTCGCCCGCGATGATCGCAAGCTGCGCATCGAAGTCGGTTACGGCCTGGAAGACCGCCTGACCGACGCGCAAAGTTCGGTGATCATCAACCAGGTGATCACCCCGGCCTTCAAGACCGGCAATTTCAGCAAGGGCATCAGCGACGGCGTGTCGGCCATGCTGCTGGTGCTGGGTGGCAACCCGCTGGACGAGCCGAGCGCCGCCTATGAGGGTGGCGGCGAGCGCGGCGGTGAGTTTTTCGATCGGCATCCCGGTGCCCTGGTGTTTTTGGTGCTGCTGTTTATCGTGACGATCTTCGTCTGCCAGTTGCTTGGCATCCTGCCCTGCGGTGGCGGCGGGCGTGGCGGCTCCGGGGGCTTTGGCGGGGGCGGTTTTGGTGGCGGAGGCTTTGGCGGCGGAGGCGGCGGGGGCTTCAGTGGGGGCGGTGGTAGCTTTGGCGGCGGCGGATCGTCGGGCGGCTGGTGACTAAAAATAATTAATGAGTATGGGAAGACATGGCACTACTGAGTGAGTACGAACAACGGCAGGTCGCCGAGGCGATCGCCCGGGTCGAACAGCAGACCGATGCCGAGCTGGTCACCGTGCTGGCCGCCCGCGCCGACGACTACGCCTATATCCCCTTGCTCTGGGCCAGCCTGCTGGCGCTGATCGTGCCGGGCGTGGTGCATTACGCCACCGGCTGGATGAGCATGCACCTGTTGCTGCTGGTGCAGTGGGCGACCTTTATCCTGCTCTGCCTGGTGTTCCGCATTCCACGGATCACCACTCGCCTGATTCCACGCTCGGTACGCCACTGGCGCGCCTCGAACCTGGCCCGCCGCCAGTTTCTCGAACAGAACCTGCACCACACCGTCGGCAGCACCGGGATGCTGATCTTCGTCTGCGAAGCCGAGCGCTATGTGGAGATCCTGGTGGACGAGGGCATTTCCAAGCGCCTCGACGACAAGACCTGGGACGCCATCGTCCAGGCCTTCACCCAGCAGGTGAAGCAGGGGCAGACCCTGCAAGGCTTTATCAACTGCATCGAGGCCTGCGGCGAACTGCTCAAGGTGCATGTGCCGGTGACCCACGTGCGCAACGAACTGCCCAACCGCCTGGTGGTCCTCGCCTGATTTCCCCCCGCTCCTGTAGCCGCTGCCGCAGGCTGCGATCGGCCGAAAGGCCGTGGCGTCCGCAAGATCGCTGGAGGTCCTGCGGACCTTGCGCAGCCTTCGGCAGCGGCTACAGGAAGCCCAATCTCTTGGAATTCTGCGCCGCCGGGTAAATAACTCCGTGCCCCGGCGGGCCATCCCCCCTAAAATACCCGCCATTCCCCGATTCACACCCGCACCGCCCGAGGCGCCTTTTTCCATGTCTGCAACCGCAACCCCCGCCAGCCTCGCGCCGGATCATCACGCCCAGTTTCTCGAACTGCTGGAAACCAGCCTGGCGCAGAACGCCTTTATCAAACTGGTGCTGGCCAAGCATGTGGGGGCCGAGGCGGACCTGCAGCGGATCATCATCAAGCAAGTGACGGTCAAGGAGCAGCCGTGCCTGTCCTTCGTCTACCGCTACAAGACCCGCGACATCACCAAGAACTTCCCCCTCGGCGAAGGCGTGGCGCTGATCGCCGGGCTGCTGCCGGCCTCGTTCAAGAACGCGCACCTGCTGTCGCTCACCGATGAAGTGCAGCTCGAATACAGCAAGAAGGGCAAAAGCTCGCTGTTCAAGGGCAAGGCCCAGCAGCAGCGCGAAGTGCCGTCCGCCGAGCACAACCGCGAGAAGAATCGCTACCTGGAATTGAGCCGGCCCTTCCTCACCGACCTGGGGGTGACCAACAAGCAGCACGAGCTGATCCCGGCGATGTCGCGCAAGTGGAAGCAGATCAACAAGTTCATCGAGGTGTTCAGCCATGCGCTGAGTTCGTCGCCGATCGATCTGCAGCAGCCGGTGCGGGTGGCCGACTTCGGCTCCGGCAAGGGCTACCTGACCTTCGCCATCCACGACTACCTGTGCAACACCTTGCAGGCGCAAGGGCAGGTGACTGGTGTCGAACTTCGGGAAGACATGGTGACCCTGTGCAACGCCGCGGCGGCGCGCCTGGACCATCAGGGCCTGGAGTTCAAATGCGGCGACGTGCGCAGCGTGGCGCCGAGCGAGCTGGACGTGATGATCGCCCTGCATGCCTGCGATATCGCCACCGACTACGCGATCCATACCGGCATTCGTTCCGGCGCGTCGATCATCATGTGCTCGCCGTGCTGCCACAAGCAGATCCGCCCGCAGATGCAGAGCCCGGCGCTGCTCAAGCCGATGCTGCAATACGGCCTGCACCTGGGCCAGCAGGCGGAGATGGTCACCGACAGCCTGCGCGCGCTGTTCCTCGAAGCCTGCGGCTACGAGACCAAGGTCTTCGAGTTCATCTCCCTGGAACACACCAACAAGAACAAGATGATCCTCGCGGTCAAACGCGCCGAGCCCCAGGACCCGAGCCAACTGCTGGCGAAGATCGGCGATTTGAAGGCCTTCTATCACATCAGCGAGCACTGCCTGGAAACCTTGCTGCGGGCCGACGGCTACCTGAGCTGATCCTGTAGCCGCTGCCGCAGGCTGCGCTCGGCACCGCAGGGGCCGCAAAACCAGGCGACGCGGTATATCTGACGGGGCCCGGGATACCTCCCTTGCGCCGGCTGCGCCGTCGATCGCAGCCTGCGGCAGCGGCTACAGGGCGCGGGCTGGGGCTGCTTGGCGCACAGCGGTCTTGCGCCCGAGCATCACGGTGAGGATCACGCCGACGGCGAACAGCCAGGTGACCGGTTCCACCTGCTCGCCGAAGAACAGCGCCGAGAAGGCGATGGTGAAGAAGATCTGCAGCAGTTGGATCTGGCTGACCCGGGCGATGCCACCCATGGCCAGCCCGGCGTACCAGGCAAAAAAGCCGATGAACTGCGAGAACAGCGCCACGTAGCCGAAGGCCCACCAGGTCTTCGCCGAAACCGCCCCTTGATGCTGCGCCGCCAGATACCAGACCGGACCGATCAACAGCGGCGTCGACAGCACCAGCGCCCAGCAGATCACCTGCCAGCCACCCATCTCCCTGGCTAATCGGCCACCTTCGGCATAACCCAGGCCGCCGACCGCAATCGCCCCGAGCATCAGCAAATCGCCGGCCTGGATGCTGCCGGCGCCGCTGATCAGCGCGTAGCCCAGGACCAGGGCGCTGCCCAGCGCGGCACAGCCCCAGAAGGCTTTCGACGGCCGCTCATGGGACAGCCACGCCGCGTACAGCGCCACGCACAAGGGTTGCAGGCCGTTGACCAGCGCACCGTGGGATGCCGGCAGGGTCTGCATGGCCCAGGCCGACAGCACCGGAAACCCCAGGATCACCCCGGCGATCACCAGGCTCAGGCCCTTGATCTGATGCCAGGTCGGCCACTTTTCCCGGCGCCAGAGCAACAGCAGCGCCGCCGGGATCGCCGCGAACAGCGCCCGTCCCAGGCCGTTGAGCAGCGGATGCAGTTCCTGCACCACGATGCGGGTGAAGGGCAGGGTCAGGCTGAAAATAACCACGCCGAGCAGGCCCAGGGCCATGCCGGTGTTTTCGCGGGAAGACATGATGACAACCGTTTTTTATAGGGAAGGGCAGATGCGTTATCTAGCCATAAACCCGCCGCAGCCCCCTGTTACAGCTGTACGCAGAGTTGTCCGTACAGTTCGGCTCCCACGGGGCGGTGGAGGGCATGCTTTTCTGTAGGAGCGCAGCTTGCTCGCGATGAACGATGACGCGGTGTATCAGGCAATCTGTGTCGCCTTTATCGCGGGCAATCGAGCGTCGACCGGCCGCTCCTACGGGGGCGGGGTATTTAGGCGTTTCCGGGATGGGGCGTAGTACCGGGTTATTACCCGGCCCCGCAGATAAGGACTACCTTGAACACTCCCGTTTCCCCTTGAAGAGGAGTCATCTCCATGGCCGCGAAAAAAATCCTTATGCTGGTCGGCGATTACGTCGAGGACTACGAAGTGATGGTGCCGTTCCAGGCGCTGCTGATGGTCGGCCACACCGTGCATGCGGTGTGCCCGGACAAAAAGGCCGGCCAGACCGTGCGCACCGCGATCCACGACTTCGAAGGCGACCAGACCTACAGCGAAAAACCAGGCCATCAGTTCGCCCTGAACTTCGACTTCGCCAAGGTCGAGGCCGCTGATTACGACGCGCTGCTGATCCCTGGCGGGCGGGCTCCGGAATACCTGCGGTTGAACGAAAAAGTCCTGCAACTGGTGCAAGCCTTCGATAAGGCCGGCAAGCCGATTGCCGCGGTCTGCCACGGCGCGCAACTGCTGGCCGCGGCGGGCATTCTCGAAGGCCGCGAGTGCAGCGCCTACCCGGCCTGTGCCCCGGAAGTGCGCCTGGCCGGCGGTACCTACATCGATATCCCGGTGACGGACAGCCACGTTCAAGGCAATCTGGCGACCGCCCCGGCCTGGCCGGCGCACCCCAGCTGGCTGGCCGGTTTCCTCGGTTTGCTGGGCACCAAAATCACGCTGTAAGCGGATGACTCACCGGCGCTGCTTTGCTGTCAGGAAGCAGCGCCTTACCTTTAACAGGGAGAACGCCCCCCATGTGCGAGCTCTACGTCAAAGCCGACCCGATCCTCTACGAGTCCCGCTCCCGCTCGCTGCGCATCTGCGGGGTGGTCACCACCCTGCGCCTGGAGAACCAGTTCTGGGACATCCTCAGCGAAATCGCCGAGGTCGATGGCATGACCACCAACCAGCTGATCGCCAAGCTCTACGAAGAGGTCATGGACTACCGCGGCGAAGTGGTGAATTTCGCCTCCTTCCTGCGGGTCAGCTGCACCCGCTACCTGAGCCAACGCCGCAGCACCACTCCGGAACTCAGCGTGGTGCGCAGCGCCACCAAATAACCACACCATCCCTGTAGCCGCTGCCGAGCCCCAGCGAGGCTGCGATCGGGGCGCAGCCCCGCAAAACCTGGCGACGCGGTGGGCCTGGTGTGTGGTGTTGTCTGGCTTAGCGCCCGCTGCGCGGTCGATCGCAGCCTCGCCAGGGCTCGGCAGCGGCTACATCGGGTCAGCCGGGTCAGTTGGGTTAGTTGGGTTAGTTGGGTCAGCCAGGTCAGTTGGGTCAGTCGGCGGGGCGCGTGCCATCGAGCAGGGCATCCACCACCGCCCGGGCCATTTCCACCGAATGCACCATGGACCAGATCAGCCCACGCTCGATGCCGCTGGCGCGTTCGGTGATTTCATCGGAAACCTCCTCGGCGCATTTGAGCAGCAGGGAAACGTGCATCAGCGCGTCTTCGGCATTGACGCCGGGTTGCACGGCGAACAGCGAGTTGTGCTGGCCATCGCGCAGGCCAAAGGGGCGGCGGCGAGTGGCTTGCAGGGTGGCGATCAGGCTGGCGTTGGCGCGATCCAGTTCCGGGTCGCGTAGCTTGCGAGGGGATTGCAGGGGCGGATCGGGGACGAGCTTTTTCATGTGTGTCACTCACTCAGTAGTTCCTAGGACTGCCAAGCTCACTTCCACATGAGGGGTGGCAGTTGTGCGAAGGTGTGGAAGACCGGGACTGAGTAACCCGGCACACCCGAAGGTGTCCCGCGCACAACCGCCATAAAAGGCGCCGTCGACGAAAATACGTCGACGCCTGCTTACGAGCGCTCATGCTTACTCAGGACCAGACTTCCACATCCGGGCCGCTGATTTTGCAGCGACCCAGGCAGACTGCCTGATCGATCTGAGGGGTACAAGGCGCTCAAAGGCGTTGGGGATTTTCTCGGAAATACCCTACAAAACAAAGCGAAACCTCTTTGCCACTCAACACCTCTCCCTGACAAATACCTGTAGCCGCTGCCGAGCCTTAGCGAGGCTGCGATGGTCCGGGCCACGCTGGTCGCAGGACCTCCTGCGGCTGTGAGAATGTCATCGCGGGCAAGCCTCGCTCCTACAGGTCCGTGGCGATCTTGGTTTGTGTAGGAGCCAGGCTTGCCGGCGATTGGGGCAACGCGGTGTATCTGACGTACTGCTATCGCGAGCAAGCTCGCTCCTACAGGGNAGCGAGCTTGCTCGCGATGGCGATCGATCGGGTAACGCCGGTTCAGAAGAACCGCGTCACGCTGATCTTGGCGTTGCGCCCCAGGCTCGAGGCGTTTTCGCCGCTCAGGGGGGGGCGGTAATCGCGGTTGAACATGTTGTCCAGGGTGAAGTTGACCTCGGTGCCCTTGAGGTACGGCTGCTGCGGTTTCCAGTTGGCGAACAGGCCTTGCACGTTGTATCGCTTGTTCTCGTACTGGTCCCAGTAGGAATCGCCCGAGGCGCTGGCCGGGCCGCTCGGGTAGATGTCGCTCGGCACCCGGTCGGTCTGGCGTACCCACTGGCCCTGCCAGCCCACTTGCGCGTCCCACTGCGGGATTTTCACTCCCAGGGTGGCGACCCACTTGCGTGGCGGGATGTCCCGGGCCCAGACATTCGGCCCCCAGGGGTTGGTGTAGGCGCCTTCATGCTTGCCGGTGATCCAGGAGTAGGACAGCGAGCCGAACAGGTAGGTCGAATCGTAGAAGCTCTCGACCTCGAAGCCCTTGATGGTCAGGTCGCCGATATTGCGGTAGACCCCGATGGTCGGCTGGTTACACACCTGGCCGATGTTCTTGCCGCTGCTCAGTTGCTCGGGGCAGCCGATCCCCAGGTTCTTCATGATTTCGTCTTTGATCTCATTGCGGAACACCGTGGTGCGGATCTGCACGGTATCGGCATCGCTGAACACATTGGAGAAGCTGGTGATGTTACCGGCGCGCAACGCGGTGATGCGCTCCGGGTCGAGGTCGCGGCTGGTGGAGGAGCGGGTGGTGCCGGCCGCCTGGACTTCGTACTGCTCGTCGATCACCGGCGCGCGCCAGGTCTTGCTGTAGTCGGCGAACAGGGCGAATTGCGGGGTGACCGTCCAGAACGCCGACAGCCGTGGCGACCAGCCGGTGTAGGTCTTGTCGCCGTAATCGTGACCGACCACCGGGTTGGGGCTGTTGTAGGCCGGCGCGTCGTTTTTCTGCCCGCGGTTGCGCACATGGTCGTAGCGCAGAGACGGGGTCAGGGTGAAGTTGCCCAGGGTGATGGCGTCCTGGATATAGAAGGCGTTGTTGTCGACCTTGCCATGGGGCATGAAGCCCGGCTGGTAATGCCCGTAGTTGTACTTGGGCACCTCATAGGTCTTGCCCGGCATCCACATGTCCACTTCGCGGTTGTGCTTGCGGATCTGGATGCCCTGGGTCAGGGCATGTTCCAGCGGGCCGGTGCTGAAGCGGCTGGTGTTTTTCAGCGAGAGGATCTTGTCCTCGTAACCCACGGTGATCTTGCGGCCACCGGAGGCGGGCTGGGCGTAGGCGTTCGGGCCGCGCTCGTCGGTCTGGTCGGTCTTGGAGTCGGAATACTTGGCCTCGAAGTCGATCCACGGGTTGTCCAGCGGTGTGTACTGGTATTTGGCCTGCCAGGTGGTGTCGATGGTATTGCGCTGGGCCAGGAAGCGCCGGGTGGCGCCGTCGTAGCCGTACTTGTCGATATCGCTCTGGGTCGGTGGCGTCGGGTAGCTCTTGGCCGAGAAGGGCGCCCAGATATCGCTGTTGGAACGCATGTAACTCAAGCCGAGGCGGTGTTCGTCGGTCAGTTGCATGTTCAGCTTGAACAGTTCGCCGTCCAGGTCCTGGGCGGTGTTGGGCAGGCGCTTGGGGTTGATCGGGTAGGCGTTGCGCGGGTCCGGCTGGGCGCTGGCCAGCTTCATGTCGTCGCCGTCGCGTTTGGTCCAGTAGGCCAGGGCATCGAAACGGCGGTCCTCGGTGCGGCCGTACACCGCGCCGGTGTAGGCCTGCTCATGGCTGTTGCTGCTGTAGCCGTACTTGAGCATGGCGCCGGTGTCGCGGCCTTCCAGCAGCAGGTCCGGGGCGTCCTTGGTCTCCATGTGCACGGTGCCGCCGAAACCGCCGTTGCCGGTCTCGGGCGAGTGCGGGCCCTTTTCCACTTCGATGCGCTTGATCAGTTCCGGCTCGATGAAGATCGAGCCCTGCTGGTAGCGTTCGAAGCCGCTCTTGGTTGCGCCGTCGACGCTCATCGGCACGTCTTCGGCATCGCCCAGGCCCCAGATGTTGATGGTCTGGCCGCCGGGCTTGAGCGAGCCGCCGAGGCTGACGCCGGGCAGGGTGGCGATCAGGCTGGGAATGTTGGTGGCCTGGTGGCGATCGATTTCGGCCTGGTTCAGGGTCGAGCGGCCGACCGTGGCGGAGTCCACTTCCAGGCCGCTACCGATGACGCTCATGGCGCCCAGCTGCAGCGCCGAACTGCGGGTGCTGCTGTTTTCCGCGGGGCGCACCACGTAGGTCTTGTCGACCTTGACCAGGCTGAACTCGCTGCCGCCCAGCAGCTGCTGGATGGCCGCCTCGGGGCTGAAATCGCCCTTCAGCGCCGGGGCCTTCACGTTGCGCAGCAACTCTTCGTCGAACAGCAGCTGGATCTTCGCCTGTTGCGCCACCTGGCTCAGCGAGGCCGCCAGCGGCTGGGCGGGCAGGGCGAAGTTGAGCTGCTCTGCCTGGATTTGCGCCTGGGCCTGCAGGCTGAATGCCAGGCAGGCGGCGAGCAAGGTCGGACGCGAACAGATGAGCTGCAAGTGATAAGACGCGCGAAACATGAAATCCCCCGGAGCGGCGACAAAGGCCAGAAAAGGTGTGCGTAAACAACGCAGACCGGAGGAAGACGCGTCAGTAAAATAAAACCTCATATGCGAATGCAAAATATTCGCATATGGGTTCAGCGCCGGGCTTCGATGCGCACGCGGCCGTCGGCCAGGGCCAGGGTTTTCACCGGAATCAGGGCTGGCAGGGCCTTGATCAGAGCGTCCGGATCCTGCACATCGAGGTTGCCCGAGACCTTGAAATTGCCCAGGGCGCCGTCGGCCAGTAGCACCGGCTGGCGGCGATAGAGGTTCAACTCGTCCACCAGGCTGGCCAGGTCGCGATTGCGAAAGGCTAGGTGGCCGCCGCGCCAGTCGGCGACCTCGTCGACGTTCACCGCTTGTTCCCGCAAGGTGCCGCTGGCGTAGTCATAGATCCCGCGCTGGCGGGCGCCGAGCAGCAGCGAATCGGGCTTCTGTTCGTCGGGAACGAAGGCCACCTGGCCATGGGCGACGCTGACCACCAGTTGTTTCTCGCCGCGTCGCACATCGAAGCCGGTGCCGACCACCCGCACCCGGGCCGCGCCGGAATGCACCCACAGCGGTCGTTCCTTGTCGGCGGCGACTTCCAGGTACAACTGGCCCTGGTCCAGATAGAGGTTGCGTTGCTGAGCCGTGAAGTCGATGCGCAGGCGGGTGTTAGCGTTGACGTACAGGGTGCTGCCGTCGGGCAGGTTGAAGCTGCGCATGCCCTGGTTCTGGGCGGCGATCTGTTGCGAATAGATCGCCGGCGGGGCGCCCAGTTCGATGGCCAGTAGTGCGCAGACCAGCGCGGCAGCGACCGCCAGGGCCGGGCGCCAACGCGGCTTTTGGCGCACCGGCAGCGGCGTCGGTCGGTTCAGTTGTTCGAGTTCGGCCAGGTCGGCCCACAAACGCTCGAACTCGGCGTAGGCCCGGGCATGGGCCGGTTCGCTGGACCAGGCCGCGAAGGCGTCGCGGGTGGCCTGGCTGTGGTCCTCGCGATTGCGGGTGAACCAGCCGGCCGCCTGGGCATCGATGCTGTCGATCTCGTGCTCGGTGTCGCGGGGGCGGGTCATTGTGCTTGCTCCTTGCCGTGTTCCTGTTCCAGGCGCTGCTTGCAGTGCAGCAGGGCAAAGGCGATGTGTTTTTCCACCATGCTCAGGGATATGCCCATGCGTTCGGCGATCTGCGCCTGACTCAGGCCTTCGAAGCGGTGCAGCATAAGGGCTTCGCGGCGGCGCGGCGAGAGTTCGGCGAGCACGCTCTTCAAGCGCTCCAGGCGTTGCAGGCGCTGGGCCGCGGGCAGTGGCTCCTGGTGTTCGTCGGCCAGCGGCTCGGGTTCTGTTGCATGCGGTTCGTGGTGCACCTTGTGCCTGACCTTCTGCCGGCGCCAGTGATCGCGCAGCAGGTTGCGCGCCATCTGGAACAGAAAGGCGCGGGGTTGTTCGACCTTGGCCCGGTCGCGGTAATCGAGCCATTGGGTGAAGACGTCCTGGGTCATGTCCGCCGCATCGCTGGCGTTGTCCGTGCGTTTACGCAGGTAATGCAGGATGTCCGCATAGAACCCGCGGACGGTGTCCGCCGAGGTGGGGTCGGGCTTGAAGCGAGACATGAAAATCCTTCGCAAGTACTGCCGGGCAGAAAAGTCGCGAATGATATCGAGAATTATTACTATTTGTCTGCATGAGTTTCGTGTCATGAACCGGATGCGGTTTTTCCTGTCAGATGCTGCGTGCCTCAGCAACACACCCCAAAACGCTGGTAAACCGGCAAAGACAGGCTTTACTCCGAAGTGCATTCGCATCTTCGGACACTCAGGAGCAGGACCATGGCTGGATGGTATGAATTGAGCAAAAGCAGTGACGGGCAGTTCCGCTTCGTCCTCAAGGCTGGCAACGCTGAAACCATTTTGACGAGTGAGCTGTATTCCTCCCGCAGCGCCGCCGAAAACGGCATCGCTTCGGTGCAGACCAATAGCCCCACCGAGGCCCGCTACGCCAAGGAAGTCTCCAAGGACGGCAAGCCTTATTTCAACCTCAAGGCGGCGAACCACCAGATCATCGGCAGTAGCCAGCGCTATTCGTCCGAGGCGGCGCGCGACGGCGGGATTGAAAGCGTCAAGACCAACGGTCCGACTACCACCATCAAGGACAAGACCGTTTAATTTTCTGCCCTGAAACGAAAAGGCCCGACAGGACAACCTGTCGGGCTTTTTGTTGGGCGGCGCTTTATGTTGGAGCCAGGCAAGGTGTTGTGCCTGATGTACCGCTATCGCGGGCAAGCCTCGCTCCTACAGGTCGGTGGCGCCCTGGCTTCTGTAGGAGCCAGGCTTGCCGGCGATGAGGCCCGCAAGATCGCCCCTACAGCCAGGGCCCGATCAGCGGACTACGTTCAACATGGCCTGCAATTGATTACGCCCAGCCTCACCCAGCGGGAACACCGGCAGACGCGGGTCGCCGACCTGCAGCCCGGTCATGTTCAACCCGGCCTTGATGGTGGTCGGCAGGCCACCCTTGAGGATGAAGTCGAGCACCGGCAACTGGCGGTAGAACAGCGCGCGCGCGAGGTCCAGGTTGTTGTCCAGCACGGCATGGTAGAGGTCCAGGTTGAGCTGCGGGATCAGGTTCGCCGCGGCGGTGCACCAGCCCTTGGCGCCGGCGGCGAAGGCCTCCAGGGCCAGCGGGTTGCAACCGTTGTAGAACGGCACCTGGCCTTCGCCCAGCAGTTGCAGCTTGTGCATGCGCTGGATGTCGCCGGTGCTCTCCTTGACCATGGTCACGTTTTCCACGGCGTTGAAGATCCGCAGGATCAGCTCCACCGACATGTCGGTGCCGCTGGTGGCCGGATTGTTGTAGAGCATGATCGGCACTCCGATGCTGTCGCCGATGGCCTGGTAGTGGCCGAGGATCTCGGCTTCGCTGAGTTTCCAGTAGGAAGCCGGCAGCACCATCACCGCATCGGCGCCCTTGGCCTCAGCGAACCGCGCGCGGCGCACGGCCTTGGCGGTGGTCAGGTCGGAAACGCTGACGATGGTCGGCACGCGCTTGGCGATGTGGCGGATGCTGAACTCGGCGACCTGGTCCCACTCGGCGTCGCTCAGGTAAGCGCCTTCGCCGGTGCTGCCCAGGGGCGCGATGGCATGCACGCCGCTGTCGATCAGGCGATCGATGGAACGGCCGAGGGTGTCCAGGTCCAGTTGCTCACCCTTGGCGGTGAACGGGGTGATGGTGTAGCCGATGATGCCGTGAATGTTGGCGTTCGACATGGCGACGCTCCTTTAGCGAATGGGGTGGTTTCAGTTCAGGCAATCGGCGTGTTGCTTGAGGTTCTGCCGAGCGTAGTAGTTGAAGGCGGCGGCGTGACGCTTGGGCTTGGAGATCCAGTCATGGGCCTCGCGACCGAGCTCCGGCTGGATTGGCTTGACGGTGCCGGCGGCCATGGCCAGCAATTGCAGCTTGGCGGCGCGCTCGATCAACTGGGCGATCACACAGGCTTCCTCGATGCTGGCGCCGGTGGACAGCTGGCCGTGGTGCGACAGCAGGATGGCGCGCTTGTCGCCCAGGGCCGCGGAGATGATCTCGCCTTCTTCGTTACCCACCGGCACGCCCGGCCAGGCCTCGAGAAAGGCGCAGTCGTCGTACAGCGGGCACAGGTCCATGTGGGAGATTTCCAGCGGCACTTCGATCATCGACAACGCGGCGACGTGGGTCGGGTGGGTGTGGATGATGCAGTTCACGTCGGGGCGGGCGCGGTACACCCAGCTGTGGAAACGGTTGGCCGGGTTGGGCATGCCGTGGCCTTCGAGCACCTCCAGGTCTTCGTTGACCAGCAGCAGGTTGCCCGCGGTGATTTCATCGAAACCCAGGCCCAGTTGCTGGGTGTAGTAGGTGCCCGGCTGCGGGCCGCGGGCGGTGATCTGCCCGGCCAGGCCGGAGTCGTGGCCGTTCTCGAACAGGATGCGGCAAGTCAGCGCCAGCTTTTGCCGGTCGGTCCACGTATTATCCGCCAGGGTGTTTTGCATCTGGGTCAAGGCTTGCTTGACCAGTTGCTCTTTGGGTAATGCTAGTGTCTTGGCCATATCGGTGTCCTTTGGTCGTTTCAATGGACGTCGGATTTGCCAGCTCCCGCTGCTCGCAAGGTCGTTGGGTGAAAGCAAATGACACTAAAGAGGCTATATGACACATTGTGTCATTGGCAAGGAAAAATCATCGCCTCCTTGATGGGTTAACCGTTCCGCATGTCTATCCGTTTGAAATTATTGAGAAAAAAACTTGGCGTGACGCTTGAGGCGCTGGCCGAGAAATCCGGCATGACCAAGAGTTACCTGTCGAAAGTCGAACGGGGCCTGAACACGCCCTCGATTGCCGCGGCGTTGAAACTGGCCAAGGCGTTGAACGTGAACGTCGAGGAGCTGTTCGCCGAAGACAAGGTCAGCCTGGACAGCTACAGCCTGGTGCGCAGTGACGAACGCCAGTCGCTGGCGGCCAACGACCAGGCGCCGGGTTACGCGGTGCTGGCGCATCAGGTCAGCGAGCGCAGCCTGCTGCCGTTCATCATCTACCCGCCCAGGGAGTTCACCGACAAGAGCTTCAAGGAACACCTGGGGGAAGAGTTCCTGTTTGTCCACGAAGGGCAGGTGGAAGTGGATTTCATGAACGAGCGGGTGATCCTCAACCGTGGCGACGCATTGCACTTCAACGCGCAGAAACCCCACCGCCTGCGCTCGGTGGGCGAGGTGCAGGCGCAGTTGCTGGTGGTGGTGCACAGCGGCGAAGACTGAGCCGCCCCCGCATCTGTAGGAGCGAAGCTTGCTCGCGATGGCGTCCATACAGACAGACCGCGATGCCTGGATCGCGGGCAAGCCTCGCTCCTACGGATTGTGGGTTGTTCATGCATTTGCGTAGCCGCAGCCTCGCTGTGCTCGGCAGCGGCTACAGGTGGAGTACCAGCACGAAAACTGTAGGAGCGAAGCTTGCTCGCGATGGCGTCCATACAGACAGACCGCGGTGTCTGGATCACGGGCAAGTCTCGCTCCTACGGATAGTGGGTAGCTTTCAGCGCTCGACCGGCACCGACAGCGCAGGCGCGCCCAGGGCATGGCTCTTCGAATCGAAGAAGCGCAGCGTCACCTCCATCCCCTCGAACAGCTTGGCGTAGCGCCGTTTCTGGTTCTGGATAAAGGCTTTGCTGCGCGGCTGGATCGAGATCGCCAGGGTCCGCACCCCGGCCTGACGGATTGCCTGCACCAGGTGGCTGTCCTGGGGGCCGAGGTCGTGGCCGAAGATACACAGCGCATCGCTGTGGTTGAGCAACTGCTGGTAGCAGAACGACAGGTAGTCGCTGCTGCGAATGGTCTTGAGCTTGTCCGCCACCGGCCCCTCGCTGACGAACAGCGGCACATCGTCGAGGGTCTTCAGGGTGTTGTTGATGGCGAAGTTGCCCAGCAGGGTGCCTTCGGTGGAGCCCAGCTTGCGCGCGGTGCCGTCCTGGTTGCGCACCAGGTGCAGGCCGCCGTGCAGGTACAGCACGCGGGTCTGTTGGCTGGCGGTCTGGCAGATGTCGAAGCTCGGGTCGGCGCCCTGGAACAGGTCGTCGATGCCCTGGGCATCGTGCTGGATCGCCCAGTAGTTGAGCAGGTCGTAGTTGCTGGTGAACACCGTGCGGTAGCGGCGCAGTTCCTGGTTGATCTGCGAAAGCGTCGCCGGCTGCACCAGGCGCCACGGAATGTGCACCGCATGCACGGTATTGATCAGCGCTTCCTTGATCGCGTAGTAGCGATTGCGCGGCGCCGCGGAGCTGACGGCCAGGGCCTTGTTGACCCGGCTGGTGGTCTTCAGCGCGCCCAGCACCTGCTCGAAACTGCGGGTCTGCAGGGCGTCGAACACGCTCAGCTCGGATTGGCTCAGGGGCTTTTCCTCGACGGTGCGGGCATTCTCGAACAGCGAGTCGTAGGCGAAGTCTTCCCACACCGCTCGGCTGGCGCCGTTGCCAATCAGCAGGCCGGCGATCGGCGTGCTGGCGCGCAAGGCGGTCCAGTCTTCAAGGTCGGTATCAAATTCCTGGAAATCCATCATCGCGGTTCGTCGTCTCAAGGCAGAAGGTGTACAGGGCGCCGACTTTATCACGACCGACCCTTGAGCCAGATCAACAACGCGCGTGACCGATGGGTCGATCCTGTGGGCATTTGCCGGATCGGCACGGCTGATCCGCCCCTAGCCTGGAGGACGCGCCATGAGCAGCACTTTTTTCATTCCCGCCGTGAACATCATGGGTATCGACTGCCTCGACGAGGCCATGGTCGCGATTCGCAACTACGGTTTTCGCAAGGTGCTGATCGTCACCGACGCTGGCCTGGCCAAGGCCGGGGTGGCTGGGATGATTGCCGAGAAGCTGGCGATGCAGGACATAGATTCGGTGGTCTTCGATGGCGCCAAGCCCAACCCGAGCATCGACAACGTCGAGAAGGGCCTGGCGCAATTGCAGCAGAGCGGCTGCGATTTCGTGGTTTCCCTCGGTGGCGGTTCGCCCCATGACTGCGCCAAGGGCATTGCCCTGTGCGCCACCAACGGCGGGCATATCAGCGACTACGAGGGCGTCGACCGTTCGACCAAACCACAGCTGCCGTTGATCGCCATCAACACCACCGCCGGCACCGCCAGCGAAATGACCCGTTTCTGCATCATCACCGACGAGCAGCGCCATGTGAAAATGGCCATCGTCGACCGTAATGTCACGCCGCTGCTGTCGGTCAACGACCCGGCGCTGATGGTCGCCATGCCCAAGGGCCTGACCGCCGCCACCGGCATGGACGCGCTGACCCACGCGATCGAAGCCTATGTGTCCACCGCGGCCAACCCGATCACCGATGCCTGCGCGTTGAAAGCCATGACCATGATTAGCCAGAACCTGCGCCAGGCGGTGCACGATGGCAGCGACCTGATGGCCCGGGAAAACATGGCTTACGCCCAGTTCCTCGCCGGCATGGCCTTCAACAATGCGTCGCTGGGTTTCGTGCATGCCATGGCGCACCAGTTGGGCGGCTTCTACGACTTGCCCCACGGTGTATGCAACGCGGTGCTGCTGCCCCATGTGCAGAGCTTCAACGCCATGGTCTGCGCCGAACGCCTGACCGACGTGGCCCACGCCATGGGCGCAGACATCCGTGGCTTCAGCCCGGAGGAGGGCGCGCAGGCGGCCATCAGCGCCATTCGCGGTCTGGCCCGGGATGTGGAGATCCCCAACGGTTTGCGTGACCTGGGCGCCAAGCTGACGGACATTCCGGTCCTGGCCGCCAACGCCCTGAAAGACGCCTGCGGCCTGACCAACCCACGCAGCGCCGACCAGCGCCAGATCGAAGAAATCTTCCGCAGCGCGTTCTGACCCATCCCCATTCCCTATAGGAGCGAGCTTGCTCGCGATGTCCGTCAAGACAACGCAGAACATTGTCTTGATCGCTGACGCGATCGATCGCGGGCAAGCTCGCTCCTTCAGGAAGGGCACAAATGGGGCTTGCCAAAAAAATGCCTCAGGTGTTTAACTGAGTAATCACTCATTTATCGCCAGGCACATCCTTCCCCATGGCCCGTCCCAAAAGCGCAGACAAACGTAACGCCATTCTCAGTGCCGCCATCGAGGTGTTCGCCGAGCAGGGCCTGGCTTCGCCTGCGTTGAAAATCGCCAAGGCCGCGGGGGTCGCCGAAGGGACGCTGTTCAACTACTTCGCCACCAAGGACGATCTGCTCAACCAGCTTTATCTGGACCTCAAGAGCGAGCTGCGGGATGTGATGATGCCCGATTATCCCCGCGGCGAGACGGTGAAGAACCGTCTGCATCATGTCTGGCAGGCTTACATCGACTGGGGCGTGGCCGAGCCGCAGAAGCGCAAGGTCATGACCCTGCTCGGCCTGAGCGGGCAAGTCACCGAGCAAAGCAAGCTGAGGGGCATGCAGGACTTCGCCGAGGTCAATGACCTGATCCGGGAGAGCATGGTGTCCGAGATGTTTCGCGCCGAGCCGCCGGCCTTTGTCGCGGCGATCCTGGGGGCCATGGCGGACACCACCGTGGACTTCATCATTCGCGAACCTGCGCAGAAAGAGCAGTACAGCGAGGCAGGGTTCGAGGCGCTGTGGAATGCGATTGCCAGGAAATAAGGCGCAACCTTCGCGCTTTTTTCTTACGTGGAATATGAGTGAGTAATCACTCATTAAATTGACCTTAGCGTGCAGCAGGAGTGAGTCATGTCCAGAGTCTGGTGGATTACGGGAAGTGCGAGTGGCCTGGGACGCGATATTGCCGAGGCGGTGCTGGCGACTTTGCCGCCGTCGATGGGCTGCGGGTCTTTCCCGCTCAATAACCAATAGGTATTGCCATGAGAGTTCTGCTATTCGGCGCCACCGGCATGGTCGGGCAGGGCGTCTTGCGTGAGTGTCTGCTGGCCCCCGACGTGCAGGAAGTGCTGGCCATCGGTCGTACGCCGTTGAGCCGCACACATGAAAAACTGCGTCAGTTGCAGCACCGCGATATGTTCGACTACCGCCAACTGGAGACCCAATTGCAGGGCTTCGACACCTGCTTCTTCTGCCTGGGTGTGTCCGCCGTGGGCATGGCGGAAGCGGAGTACAGCCGGCTGACCTACGACCTGACCCTGGACGCCGCCACTATCCTGGCGCGGCTCAATCCGCAGATGACCTTTGTCTATGTTTCCGGCGCCGGTACCGACAGCAGCGAGCAGGGGCGAGTCATGTGGGCGCGAGTCAAGGGCCGCACGGAAAACGCCGTGCAGCGCTTGCCGTTCAAGGCGGTCTACCTGTTCCGCCCGGCGGCTATCCAGCCGTTGCACGGCATCCGGTCGAAAACGGCCTTCTACCAGATGTTCTACAGCGTGTTCGGGCCCTTGCTGTCCTGGGCCCGGCGGCGCTGGCCCAACGCGGTGACCAGCACCGAGGAGGTCGGCAAGGCCATGCTCACAGTGGCCCGGCATGGCGCGCCCACGGCGATCATCGAAGGGGAGGCGATCAACCGGCTTGCGTCCGGGCGCTGAAAGGGCAATATCCTGCGTCCTCTTCGAGCCTGATTCGCGAGCGGGCTCGTTCCTGTCGCCGGGCTTGTGAAGTCGCCTGTCTCTGCCAAGGCTTTGCCGAGTTTGTCGGCTTGCCAGGCCTGGCCGGTCAGATACTCTTGCATTGCATCCACGATCAGGACTTTCTTCCTACAAGGACTTTGCATGCTGACCGGCCTCAACCACCTGACCCTCGCCGTTACTGATCTGAACCGCAGCCTGGGGTTCTACCGCGACCTGCTGGGCCTGCGCCTGGACGCCAGCTGGGACAGCGGCGCCTATCTGTCGCTGCCGGGCCTGTGGCTGTGCCTGTCGCTGGACCCGTCGCGCCGCCCGGCGGAAGTACCGGACTACACCCATTACGCCTTCAGCATCGAGGCCGGGCATTTCGTGGCGTTCGCTCAGCGCCTGCGTGCTGCCGGCGTGCGGGAGTGGCGCGACAACCGCAGCGAAGGCGCCTCGTTCTATTTTCTCGACCCCGACGGCCACCAGCTGGAAGCCCATGTCGGCGATCTGGCCTCGCGCTTGCGCGCCTGCCGGCAGCAGCCCTATGCAGGGATGACGATCTTTACCGACGAATGACCGGCTGCCGCCGTTTCAAGACGCCTGATTGTCGCTGTGACGACCATTGTGGGGTGGTGCGGGGGCGCACAAGCCGGCAGAATCCTGCGATCAAAACCGCGCCACCTTCGGCGCTTCGGAGTGTGGCATGACTTCTTCGCTGTTACTGGCTGTCCTCGCCTCGGGCTTTATCTACGGCATTACTCCCGGGCCCGGCGTGCTGGCGGTATTCGGCATCGGCGCCGCGCGAGGGCGACGGGCCGGGGCCGGCTTTCTCTGCGGGCATCTGCTGGGCGATGTGGTCTGGTGCAGCACCGCGCTGATCGCCATTGTCGGTGCGCGGGAGATCGGCAGCAGCGCCTTCGATGTGCTCGGCGTGCTCAGCGGCCTGTATCTGTTCTGGCTTGGCCTGCGGGCGATCCGCAGCCAGCGCGGCAGCGCGCAGGAACCCCAGGGCCCGGCGCGCCAGCCGTTCTGGCACGGCATCCTGTTCGGCCTGACCAACCCCAAGGCGTACCCGGTGGCGGTGGCGACTTTCACCGCGCTGCTGTCCAGTCGCGCCGAGCTGCTCAACTGGTCGATGCTGCCCTGGCTGATCTTCCTCAGTTTCCTCGGCGGTATCGGCGCATACGCTATTCTCATTGGCATCGTCGGTGCGCGGCGGGTACGGACCCTGTATCAGCGCCATGAACTGGCGATCACCCGGCTTTGCGGCGTGATGTTCATCGGGTTTGCCATCAACGCTTTGCTGCATGCCGTTCCGGGGTTGCTGGCGAACAAGGCATAAAGGCTGTCCGCAAGGTTGCGACAGTCACGGACAAGCAGCGGCTTTGCGCAGCTGCCGGAACCCAGGGATTGATACTCGGCGCTTTATCTTCACAGGCAGTGTCGTTCCCTGATGGCAACCAACAACTCCGAGCCCTTGGCCAGTTTCATCGACCTTCTGCTGGACGCCGTCTGTGCAGTGGATGTCGAGGGTCGTTTCGTTTTCGTCAGCGCCGCCTGCGAACGCATTTTCGGCTACACGCCGGACGAACTGGTGGGCCGGCGCATGATCGAGCTGGTGCACCCCGCGGACCGTGCGCGCACCCTGCAGGCCGCCGACCGGATCATGGCCGGCGAACCCATGCCCAACTTCGAGAACCGCTACCTGCGCAAGGACGGGCAGGTCGCCCATATCCTCTGGTCGGCGCGCTGGTCCGAGGTCGACCAGCTGCGCATCGCCGTGGCCCGCGACATCACCGAACGCAAGCAGGCCGAGTCGCGGCAGGCGGCGCTGTATGCGATCTCCGAAGCGGCCCATGCCGCCGAGGACCTGCTGGCGCTGTTCGGGCGCGTGCACCGGATCATCGGTGAATGGCTGCCGGCGCTGAATTTCTCTGTCGCGCTGTTCGACGAGCAATGCCAGGCGCTGAGCTTTCCCTATCACGTCGACGACCGTGAGCGTTGCCCGGAGCAACCGGGTACGGTGACCGGCAGCCTGTGTGCCGAGGTGATCCGCAGTGGCCAGCCGTTGCTGCTGACCCCCGGCAATTACGGGCCGTTGCCAGCGCTGCCGGATGCCGTCGCCGACCAGCACTCACCCTGTTGGCTAGGTGTACCGCTGAACTCGCAGAAGGGCACCATCGGCGCGCTGATTGTCAAGAGCGCGCCGGGCGACGAGCGATACACCGAGCAGGACAAGGAGCTGCTGCAGTACGTCTGCGCTCAGCTCGCCACCGCCATCGAGCGCAAGCAGCTGCATGCGCGCCTGCAGTACATGGCCCAGTACGACCAGTTGACCCTGCTGCCCAACCGCGAATTGCTGCGTGAACGCCTGCGCAGCGCTCTGGCCCGAGCCCGTCGCGAGTCCGGGCGCATGGCTTTGCTCTATGTCGATTTGGACCGGTTCAAGCAGGTCAACGACACCTTCGGCCATGCCGTGGGCGACATGCTGTTGCAGGCGGTGGCCAACCGGCTCAAGGCTTGCGTGCGCGAGAGCGATACCGTGGCGCGGATCGGTGGCGATGAGTTCGTGGTGCTGCTCGGCTGTATCCAGCATGCGGAAGATGCCGGCATCGTCGCCGGCAAGATTCGCCAGGCGCTCAACGAGCCTCTGCGCCTGGACGGCCATCAGCTGAGTATTCTGCCGAGCATCGGCATCGGCCTGTTTCCCGAACACGGCCATGACGAAAAGCAGCTGTTCAAGCACGCCGACGAGGCGATGTACGCCGCCAAGCGCGCCCAGCGGAGCCCGTCCCGGGCCTGAAAGAAGCCGCGGATCCGATGGTTTTTTGGCAACCGTTCGTCGTGGCCGATGCAACTTTTTCAAACCTTCGATGGCCTGAAAACTCTCACTCTGTGCAGGCGCCGTGCGCCGCCACCTGATCAAAGGAGGCCGACACCATGAGCTTCATGGCCACCCATCTGTCCCGCACCGGCTTCGCGTTGCTGCTTGGCCTGAGCGCCAGCGCGGCGTTCGCCCAATCCCCCGCGGAGTTTATCGACGACGCCTCGGCCAAGGGCATGGCCGACATCGAGGCCAGTCGCCTGGCCCACCAGAAGACGTCCTCCAAGGCGATCAAGGACTACACCATCCTGGTCATCAACGACCGCACCACCGCCAACCAGCACCTGGCGAAAATCGCCAGGAAACTCGACCTGCCCGTGGCGCCACGGGAAGCAGTGATCAGCAAGGCCAAGGCGCTGATCCCCGAGGTTCCGGAAGGCGAAGCCTTCGATGCCGCCTATGCCGAGAGCCAGGTCAAGGCCACCGAAGAGGCCATCGAGCAGATCCAGCAACAGGCCGAAATCACCGAGGTCCCCGAGCTCAAGGCCTTCGCCGAAGAGACCCTGCCGAAACTGCAAAACCACCTGCAAATGGCCAAGGCCCTCAAGGCTGGTCGGGCTTTGGATCAGTTGGATGGTTGATTGCCGTCTTGCAGCGGTTTCTCCAGCCGCTTGAGAACCAGCCCATCCCGGCATTCTCTCTAGAGTGGGGGCGTCTTTCTTTGTAGCGGTTTGTGTCTAGTATCAAGTGGTAGTCGATTTGCCATCACGCTAAAACACGGATCGAAACAGGTAAGAGGCCACTCATGGAATTTTTCGAGAAGTTAACCAGTCTTGCTGCCAAGGTACGTCTGCAGGGAGCAGCCATTCAGACGGAGGAAGCGACAAAAAATGCTTTTGTCATGCCCTTCATCAGCACGGTGTTGGGCTATGACGTATTCGATCCGACGGAGGTGACGCCAGAATTTGTCTGTGATGTAGGAACCAAGAAGGGCGAGAAGATCGATTACGCGATTATGAAAGATGGGGAGGTTCAGATCCTCATCGAGTGCAAGAAGATCGGCGAACCCTTGCATATCAATCATGCGTCGCAATTGTTTCGTTACTTCCATGTCACCAGTGCGCGGATTTCCATCCTTACCAATGGCCAGGTTTATAAGTTTTTCACCGACCTGGATGCTCCCAACAAAATGGATGAGAAACCCTTCCTTGAACTGGACCTGCTCGATATCGACGAGTATTCGGTACCAGAGCTGACCAAGCTGACCAAGTCGTCTTTTGATGTGGAGTCGATTATCAGCGCGGCAGGTGAGCTGAAGTACGTTAGCCAGATCAAAAAAGTCATCGCTTCTCAGGTTAGTAAGCCAGACGATGACTTCGTCAAAGTCTTTGCATCGCGGGTATACGACGGAGTGATTACCCAAAAAGTCCGGGAGCAGTTTTATGAGCTGACTCGAAAAGCGGTGGGGCAATTTCTCAATGATCAAATCAATGATCGTCTCAAGTCTGCAATGAGTGGCGCTATCCAGCCGTCTCTTTCGGTTGCCTCCGCCTCCGGAGCGGGGAGTGCCGATAACGATGATGCAGAGACAGCGGACGATAAGGTGCTGACGACGTTGGAGGAGCTTGAGGGCTATCACATCGTCCGTGCGGTGGTTCGCTCCGTGGTCGATGCCAAGCGTATCGTCCAAAGGGACACTCAGAGTTACTTCGGTATCTTGCTCGACGACAACAACCGAAAACCGATTTGCCGCCTGCACTTCAACCGTTCACAGAAGTACATCGGGATTTTTGACGAGGAAAAGAATGAGACCCGTCATCCGATCAGCTCTGTCGATGAGATCTACGAGTACTCCGATCACCTGAAAAAAACCGTCGGGTATTACGACTAGAAAATCTGCAGTTGGTACGGGTTAAAGAACCGGTGGGCTACGCCGGTTCTTTTTTGTCTGACTCATTCCGTCAGCGTCACCCCGATTTCCCGCTTGAAATACCCCAGCACCTGGCACTGGGTGTCGACGAGCATGAAGCTGATCTCGCAGGTTTCGACGCCGGGCTTGAGATGGGTAACGCGCCAGAAGTGGTCGTCGGCCTGGTGGCAGATCGGCTGGTCGGGATTCTCCAGGTCGAGGGCCGGGATGTCCTGGTCCGGCTTGACCAGCAGTTCCGGCTGCGACAGCACGCCGGCGCCGCTAATGGCAATCTTGTAGATCAGCACGCTGTGCTCGGCGCGCAGGGCGATGGTCCGGCCACGGAGATGAAAGACCTGGCCGATGCTGGCGATCAGGTTAAGGGCATCGTCGGTGCCGCTGCCATTCGGCAGGTGGGCACCGCCGAGGGTGAACATGAAGCCCTGGTCGATGGCGGTCGGATCGTCGGGGTCCTGGCTCGGTTGCGGGTAGCGCGAGAGCAGCGTTTCGGCGTCGACGATGAGCAACAGATGGGCCGCGTCGAGGGCAGAAACTGAAGTGTCGGTAGACATCACGTTTTCCTTTCATGATGTTGACGAGCAGCAACGGCTCCGGCTTGGGCGAGACATCCTGTTTCAGTCGGAGCGGTCGCGGGGCAGGTTGGCCCCTTGTCGCCAAGGGGCCGCTTGCATCAGTTGCGAATGGTAATGAACGGATCCCACGAGCAGCAGCCGACGATCTGGCAGCTGCGATCCACGATCAGGAAGTTGAAGTGGTAGGTGACACTGCCGCAGGCCAGGGTTTCGGAAGACCAGTAGTAGTTGTCCACTTTCTGACAGCTTGGCACCGACGGGTTGCTGGTGTTGGGGACCGCCACGCAGGCGGTGGCCTTGCGCGGGGTCGGGGTGGAGATCAGGTCGTTGCCCTGGTTGCCGATGAACTTGTAGAACACCACCGCGGTTTCGAAACTCTGCGACAGGCTGGTTTCGCGCCAGCGGATCAGGTCGCCGACCTGGGCCTTGAGGTTGAGCTCACCACCAGCCTGGCCGCTGACGACGTTGTTCTGGTTGGTCACCATATAGACGTGGTTGACGTCGATCATCGTCGGCGCAGCCGGGTTCTTGCTGATGTTCGGGTAGTTTTTCAGGATGGTTTCGGTGTCGATCGAAACGAGAATATCCGTGACTCGAGACATGGTGAAGCTCCTTTTCAGAGTAAGTGTCTGGCGCTTGCCAGAGACCACAACGTTGAATGCCTTGCGGCCGTTGTACGTGCGCACTTCTTTGCGGAACCCGTCTGTCACGGATACGAGCTGGCCTGGCTCCCTGCCTACTGTCTGACGACCCGGGTTCCTTCCAACAGGCCGCGTCTGCACTATAGAACCACCAAAGGGGCTGTCAAAAAGGACAGCCTTGATGGCGACGGACGGTTGTTTTTGGACTAAGCACCTGCTACTTGGCGATAAAAAAACGCTTATCAAGAGCGCTTGAGCGGGGTAGCGGATTGGCCTCGGGGGCCGCCGATTTCACGCTGGAACGCCGCTTGTGCCCGGGCACAGGTAAGGATGCGGTAACGCGTGCTGCGTGAGACGTTTTGGTCACGGAAGCGCTGGTACACCGGCTGGAAGATGGCGCGATCCAGGTTGGGTTGCGCCGCGTTCAGGTAGGCCTCGCAAAGCCGGTCGTAATCCTGCTGTGAGATGAAGCGTCGGAACCAGAAGCGGTAGAAGTAACCCAGCAGGAAACCCAGGCTGAAGTCGCGGTCGAGTACCGAGTGGGCGCAGCACTCGAAGTCGATCAGGCGCAGTCGGCCATCGGCGGCGACCAGAATGTTTTTCGGGTGGGGGTCCATGTGCACGAAGTCGTCGTCGAGCATCTGGCCGAACAACCGGAAGATCGCCGGCAACAGGGTTTCGGCCTGCTCGGGATGGGCCAGCAGGCGGTCGTCGACACTGCAATGATCCGCCCAGAAACCCACCAGCAAGTACTCTTCGCGCAGGAACGGAAAACGCCCCTTGTAGCCAAACGCCGAGACCTGGGGCGAGAGGGCGGATTTGCCCGACACCACCGACAGGTTGATGAATTCATTGGTCAGGTCGTGCAGGCCGAAGCTGCGCTTGAGCCCGAGGAAGTTCTGCAGCTGCTTTTTCCAGTGAGTCAGGCGGTTGCGCTTGAGCACCCATTGGCGTTCGCCTTCGAGCAGGAAGACGCCCCGGGTGTCTTCCGGAATATCCAGCGTGAGGTACTGCTCAGGCTTGGCAAAAAAACGCCGTATCAGCCTGTCCAGTTCGTGCCTATGGGATGGATCGAAATGGAAGGTCACGCCATTGATCTGCTGCCGATGCAGCGTTCGGGTGAAGCTCCTGAGGTGAAGCATGTAGGGTTCCTGGCCTTGGATGGCGAACGAGGGGTGGCGCTGTGAGCCTGCGCTGATACGCGAGCCGAAAGGGCGCGCATCATAATTCATCGCAGGTCCTGGCGTTCACGAAATTCATCCGGGTTCTGCGGCCTTGTATGCCCTGGCGATGGAAAAAACCATGCAACGATTTGTCCGACCGCAGATTGTGTTGGCTGGGGTTGAGTCGGCTCGTGGAATGCTTCAGTGCGCGGCGTTCTGCCGGAACTGCCGTGGGCTGACGCCGGTCAGGGCCTTGAACTGGCGGCTGAAGGCGCTGTGGTCGGTGTAGCCGCATTGCAGGGCGACGTCGGTGATCGGCAGTTCGCCGAGCAGCAGGCGCGAGGCGTGTTCCAGGCGCACTTTGTGGATCATCTGCCGCGGGGTGAGGTGGAAGATGCGTTTGCAGTAGCGCTCCAGTTGGGCGATGGACAGGTCGGCGATGTGGGTCAGGTCGTCGAGGCGGATGGCTTCGTTGTAGTGCTCGCGGATATGCCGGTCCACCGCGGCCAGGCGTTCGTAGGCCGGGTGCGCGTCACGGGCGGCCTGCAGGTCGAGGGAGATGCCGGCCATGCCGATGATCCGCCCGTCGCGCCCGTGCAGCGGCAGCTTGTGGGTCAGGCACCAGCCGGGTTCGCGGCTGCCGTACAGGTGCAGTTCCAGTTGGCCCTTGATGGTGATGCCCTGGCGCAGCACGCGCTGGTCCTGCTCGGTATAGACCGGGCCGAGCACGGCGGGAAACACCTCGGCCGAGGTCTTGCCCAGTAGCGGCGCGACGTTCTTGAAACCGCAACGCTGGGCCAGGGTCAGGTTGGCGGTGAGGTAGCGGGCTTGCAGGTCCTTGATGAAAAACACCGCGTTGGGCAGGGTGTCGAGCAGCGGGATCACCAGGGCCATGCTGCCCAGGAGGCTGTGAATATCCTCGGGCGCCTGGCTGGCGATGGCTTCGGGCAGACGGTGCAGCTGAGCGGTGTCGATCATCAAGGGCTGCTCTTGTTAGGGGCGGGGCGCGCCCCGCGACTTTGGGTCTACTGGCTCATCCTTGAATCCCGAGGCGTCTTGGCCGCTGGTGTGCGGCCTGCGGCAAGGGTCTGCTGTTCACTTCACGCCGGGCGTCGATGACTCCATCAGCAAGGTCTCGATCCGCGCCGGCACCAGGGGCGATCGTGGTGTCGGCGCGGCCCAGCCGAACAGGGCCTGTGCCGCCGTGGCGCAGACCCGTCCCTGGCAGGCGCCCATGCCGCAGCGACTGTGCAGTTTGGCCTCGCTCCAGCCCGCTTCGCCAGCCACGGCGGCGTAAGGCACATCCTCGCAGCGGCACAGCAGCGTATCAGGTCGTGCCAGGCGCAGAAGCGCGGGTTGCAGAGCGAAGGTTTCACTCACTCGCTCGGCGAACGCCTGCCAATGGGCCCGACGCTGGATCAGCGCCATGGCCTCCTGGGTCTGCCCGCTGGCGGCCAGCCCGGCGATCTCGCCTTCGACCCTCGCCAGTTCGCTGCCGCCGACCCCGGTGCATTCGCCGGCCGCGTACACCTGGGCGAGGCTGGTGGTCTGGTAACGGTCCACCGCGATGGCGTTGGCCTGTAGCTGGCAACCCAGGTGGCTGGCCAGGGTGGTGTTGGGCACCAGGCCGAAACCGCAGGCGAGGCGCTCGCAGGATATTTCCCGAACCTGCTCGCCCTGTTGGATGCGCACCGCTTCCAGGCGATCGTCGCCCAGGGCTTCGAGCACATGGGCGTTGTAGCGATAGGCCGTGGTGACCAGCCCGGCGGCCTGGCCGAGCTTGGCCGGCCAGCGCCAGAGCCCGGCGGCGAATGTCGCCAGCGCGGCCAGCGGGGCTTGTTCCAGGACCGCCTCGACCCGGGCGCCGGCCTGGCGGGCGGTGGCGGCGCTGGCCAGCAGCAAGGGCCCGCTGCCGGCGATGACCACCCGCTCGCCGGCCATGGCCAGGCCGTTTTTCAGTAGCGCCTGCAAGGCCCCGGCGCCTGTCACTCCGGGCAAGGTCCAGCCGGGGAAGGGCAGCAGCAGTTCGCGGGCGCCGCAGCACAGAATCAGGCTCTGGTAGTGGACGAGCAAAGCCTGCTCGGCATTTTCCAGCAGCAGGGCATTGGCACCGGCGCCGGCCACCACTCGGGTGCCGGGCAGATAGCGCAGCCGTGGATGCTCCAGCACCTGCAAGGCTTCGCGGGCGATACCGTTGAGTGTGACGCCGGGCCCGTTGCGCCAGATCTGGCCGCCGGGGCGCGGGTTGTCGTCGAGCAGGACGATGTAGAGCTCGCTGCGGCTCGCCGCCCGGGCCGCAGCAAGGCCCGCCGGGCCACTGCCGACGATAAGGATGTCGCAGTTCAGGCGCTGTTGCTTCATGGCGTGCGCTCCACGTGCATGCCTTCGCGGCACAGGGTCTGGCAGGCCAGTTGGCGCCGGCCGTCGATGGTCATGCGGCATTCCTGGCAGATGCCCATGCCGCAGAAGGGCGCCCGGGGCTGGCCGGTGCAGGAGGTTCGGGTACGTGGGTCGCCGCTGTTGGCGATGGCGGCGGCGACGCTGAGGCCATCGCCCACGGTCAGCGCCTGATGGTCCAGGTAGATGATCATGGGGCGCTTCCTGTCGGGGTGGCGGTCAGCTCGGCGAAGCGTTCGGGGCGATAGGCCTGGGCGTCGATATCCGGCCGTTCGCCGAGCATCAGATGGGTCAGCAGACGGCCGCTGCCGGGGGCGGTGGTGACACCCAGGCCTTCATGACCGACCGCCAGCCACAGGCCTTTGTATCGTGGATGTTCACCAAGGATCGGCAGGCCGTCCGGGGTGGCAGCGCGAAAGCCGGTCCAGGCGCGGATGCCATTCAGTTGCGCCAGACCCGGCAGATAGGTCACGGCCCGTTGCAGCATCGGCCGCAGCACCTCGGGTTCGATGGCCGGGTCGAGAGTATCGAACTGCCGGGACGAGCCGATCAGCAATTGCCCGGTCGGCCGTGGCTGCACATTGAACGCCACCGAGGTGCCGTTGCTGGCGTGGGCGCTGGCGGCATAGCCCAGCTCCACCAGTTGGTGGGACACCTGTTGCGGGTAACGATCGGTGATCAGCAGATGGCCCTTCTTCGGCCGCAGCGGCAACTCCGGCAGTAGGTTCCGCGCCGCCAGACCGTTGGCCAGCACCAGGTACTCGGCGCGCAGCACACGTCCGTCATCCAGCTCCACGCGCTGGGCGGCGATGGCGCTGACCCTGGCCCGCTCGCAGCTGATCCCCGGTGTGTTGTGCAACAGCCAATGGGCCGTGGCCGGGGCGTAGAGAATGCCGTCGCCGGGGATTTTCAGGGCGCCGCCAAGACCTTTGCGCAACATGGGTTCGAGTTCGGCCAGGGTCGTGCTGTCGAGCAATTCGCCTGCCACGCCGTGTTGGGCCAGGGTCGCCTGCTTGGCCCGGGCCAGGTCCATTTCCGCCGGGGCCGCGGCCAGCCACAGGGTGCCGCAATTGCGGTAGGCACAGGCGGCTGGCAGGTGCGCGCGCAGCTGGTTCCACAGGCCGATGGAGTAGTGACTCAGCGCCAGTTCGGCGGGGTTGTCGTCCATCGCCACCAGGTGGCCCATGCCCGCGCCGGTGGCGCCGCCGCTGGCGTTGTCGAGCACCCGCACCCGCAGGCCACGGCGAGCCATTTCGTGGGCGCAGGCGGCCCCGACTATGCCGCCGCCAATCACCAGTACATCGGCTTCGGCCGGCTCGCTCACGAGAGGATGCCCCAGGCGAAGGGATCGCTGTCTTCGATCAGCAAGCTGGCTTCGGCGCTGATATGGGCGGTGCCGCGAATGGTCGGGATGATCTGCTCGCCCGCCTGCTCGTAGTGGGCGCTGAACTGGCTGCCGATCACGCTGGCCTGACGCCAGGTCGCCCCGGGCGCCAGTTTGCCGTCGGCGGCCAGGCAGGCCAGCTTGGCGCTGGTACCGGTGCCGCAGGGGGAGCGGTCGTAGGCCTTGCCGGGGCACAGCACGAAGTTGCGGCTGTCAGCATTCTCGTCGTCGGCGAACAGCTCGATATGGTCGATCACACCGCCGTCGGCACCGCTGATGCCGGCAGCCTCCAAGGCTTCGCGCACGGCCCTGCTGTAGTGGGTCAGGGCTTCGACGTTGTCCAGGGCGATGCGCTGGCCATGCTCGCTGATCAGGAAGAACCAGTTGCCGCCCCAGGCGATATCGCCGCGGACGGTGCCGTGGCCGGGCAGCTGCAGCTCGACGGCGCTGCGGTAACGGTAGGCCGGCACGTTGCGCACGCTGACCGAGAGGTCGTCGTGCAGGGTGGCGCTGACGGTGCCCACCGGGGTTTCGATACGGTGCACGCCGGGTTCGATACGGCCCAGGTGATATAGGGAACGCACCAGGCCGATGGTGCCGTGGCCGCACATGCCCAGGTAGCCGCTGTTGTTGAAGAAGATCACCCCGGCACAGGCATCCGCCGCCTGGGGTTCGCACAGCAAGGCCCCCACCAGCACGTCGCTGCCCCGCGGTTCCAGCACGCAGGCAGTGCGCCAGCGATCGTGGCGCTCTTGCAGGATCGCCAGCCGTTCGGCCATCGAACCGCTGCCCAGATCGGGAAAGCCGTCGACAACCAGGCGAGTCGGCTCGCCCCCCGTATGTGAATCGATGACGGTTATTTTTTTCATGGCATCACCTGACGGAAAAGGCCTACAGATTGGCTCGGGAAAGGGCTGTATCGCTTGTGGGTTTTCTCTGCGGCGGATGACGAAATCGGCACAGTGGGGCTTTCCGCCAATCCTGTAGCCGCTGCCGAGGCACGAGGCTGCGATCGGCTGCGCAGCAGTCGTAAACCCGGCAACTCGGTTTGTCAGAGAGACCGAGGACACAGGGCTGGCGGCCGCTTCGTCGGAATGCCGCCCAACCCGATCGCAGCCTCGTGCCTCGGCAGCGGCTACAGGTGTGCGGTGCGGCTGCTGGCGCAGGGGATTTCAGGCGGGTCGAAGGAGGGTAGTGCGCAGGCGCAATGGACAGAAAAGGTCTGTAGGCGATTGGGCAAATATGCCGATTTCGTCTTGCTTAGGCGGGAAAAGTCTCAAGCTCCAAGGCGGCGAAAGGCGGAATCTGTTTTTCGTTTCCAACGCCTGTCGGCCCCGACCGACTCAACTAACAAGGACAAGACCATGAGCCGTAAAGCCATCCACTGGAGCGGTGTGTTCCCTGCTGTCAGCACCCAGTTCAAAGCTGACTTTTCCCTGGACCTGGACGCCACCCACAGCGTCATGCGCAACCTGGTGGCCGACGGTGTGTCGGGCCTGGTGGTGTGCGGCACCGTGGGCGAAAACACCTCGCTGAGCACCGCGGAAAAACTCTCGGTGATCGAGGTCGCCAAGGACGCTGCCGGCGGCCGCGTGCCGGTGATTGCCGGGATCGCCGAGTTCACCACCGAGTTCGCCCGCAACACCGTGCGCGAAGCGGCCAAGGTCGGGGTCGATGGGGTGATGGTGATGCCGGCCCTGGTGTATTCGGCCAAGTCCCATGAAACCGCCGCGCACTTTCGGGCCATTGCCACCGGCACCGACCTGCCGGTGATGGTCTACAACAACCCGCCGATCTACAAAAACGACGTCACCCCGGATGTGCTGATCGCTCTGCAGGATTGCGAAAACATCGTCTGCTTCAAGGACTCCTCCGGCGATACCCGACGCTTCATCGACCTGCGCAATGCCGTGGGCGACCGCTTCGTGCTGTTCGCCGGCCTGGATGACGTGGTGGTGGAAAGCATCGCCGTCGGCGCCGAGGGCTGGGTCTCCGGCATGTCCAACGCCTTCCCGAAAGAGGGCGAGACCCTGTTCCGCCTGGCCAAGGAAAAACGCTTCGAGGAAGCCCTGGCGCTGTACCGCTGGTTCATGCCGCTGCTGCACCTGGATGCCCGTCCCGACCTGGTGCAGTGCATCAAGCTCTGCGAGGAACTGGTCGGTCGCGGTTCCTCGATCACCCGCCCACCGCGCCTGGCCCTGCAGGGCGAGACCCTGGCCGAGGTCAAGGCGATAGTCGCCAAGGCCCTGGCCGAGCGTCCGCAATTGCCCGACGTCGGTCTGTAAGCCAGCCGACAGGACGCTCCCGCTCCCTGTGTCGTTGGGGGCGTCCTGGTCCACGAGAAGAACAATCACCGTGTTTCACCACGTCGGCGCCCTGTGCGCAGGAGGCCGACGCGAGCTGCCTATTCCAATAACTCAATAAGAAGGCGCGCCTATGTCAGGCCAAGGCAAATTCAAGAAACAGCTCTCTCTGGTTGACCTCACATTCATCGGCCTGGGGGCGATCTTCGGTTCCGGCTGGTTGTTCGCCGCCAGCCATGTCTCGGCCATCGCCGGGCCGGCGGGGATCTTCTCCTGGCTGCTCGGCGGTTTTGCCGTCCTGCTGCTGGGCATCGTCTATTGCGAACTGGGCGCGGCCTTGCCGCGGGCCGGCGGGGTGGTGCGTTATCCGGTGTTTTCCCACGGGCCGCTGCTGGGTTACCTGATGGGCTTCATCACCCTGATCGCGTTTTCCAGCCTGGTGGCCATTGAAGTGGTAGCGGCGCGGCAATACGCGGCGGCCTGGTTTCCGGGGCTGACCCATGCCGGCAACAGCAACCCGACCATCCTCGGCTGGCTGGTGCAGTTCGCCCTGTTGTGCCTGTTTTTCTGGCTCAACTATTCCAGCGTCAAGACCTTCGCCAAGTCCAACAACCTCATCAGCCTGTTCAAGTTCGTCGTGCCGCTGCTGGTCATCGGCGTGCTGTTCACCTTCTTCAAACCGGATAATTTCCACGTCCAGGGCTTTGCCCCCTTCGGTCTGTCCGGCATCGAAATGGCGGTCTCCGCCGGCGGCATCATCTTCGCCTACCTGGGCCTGACGCCGATCATTTCGGTGGCCAGCGAAGTGCGCAATCCACAGCGCACTATTCCCATCGCCCTGATCCTTTCGGTCCTGCTCTCGACCCTGATCTACGGCCTGTTGCAACTGGCGTTCCTCGGCAGTATTCCCACCGACATGCTGGCCAACGGCTGGAGCAGCATCAGCAAGGAATTCTCCCTGCCGTACCGCGACATCGCCCTGACCCTGGGCGTCGGCTGGCTGGCTTATCTGGTGGTGGCGGACGCGGTCATCTCCCCCAGCGGCTGCGGCAACATCTACATGAACGCCACGCCACGGGTGGTGTACGGCTGGGCGAAGACCGGGACCTTTTTCAAGATCTTCACCCGTATCGACGAGCAGTCCGGCATCCCGCGCCCGGCGCTGTGGCTGACCTTCGGCCTGTCGGTGTTCTGGACCTTGCCGTTCCCGTCCTGGGAAGCCCTGATCAATGTGGTGTCGGCGGCCCTGGTGCTGAGTTATGCGATTGCCCCGATCAGCGTGGCGGCGCTGCGCAAGAGCGCGCCGGACCTGCCGCGGCCGTTCCGGGTCAGCGGCTTCGGCCTGTTGGGGCCGGTGTCCTTTGTCATCGCCGCGCTGATCGTCTACTGGTCCGGCTGGAGCACGGTGTCCTGGCTGCTGGGCCTGCAGATCCTGATGTTCGTCATCTATCTGGGCTGCAAGCGCCTGGTGCCCACCGACCACCTGAGCCTCAGTGAACAGGTGCGCTCGTCCCTGTGGCTGATCGCCTTTTACGCCTTGACCATGGTCATTTCCTACCTGGGCAGCTTCGGCGGTATCGGCACGCTTATTCACCCCTACGACACCCTGGCCGTCACTCTCATGGCCCTGTGCATCTACTACTGGGGCGCCAACACCGGGGTGCCGGGCAGCAAGCTGGTGCTGGAAGGGGAAGACGAATGACCGCTGTTCCCGCCATTTATCAAGAGAGGTAACCCATGCCTGTAACAGGACAACTGCTGATCGGCCAATCCCGCGTGCGTGGCGGCCACGGCGAAGTGCACGCGCTGGTCGCCGCCACCGGCGAGATTCTGGTGCCGAGTTTTGGCGGTGCCGGCCCGCATGACCTGGAGCGCGCCTGCGCCCTGGCCGAGGCGGCGTTCGACCGCTATCGGGAAACCAGCCTGGAACAACGGGCGGCGTTCCTGGAGAGTATCGCCAGCAACATCCTTGCCCTGGGCGACGAGCTGATCGAGCGCTGCATGAGCGAGACTGGCCTGCCTCGCGCCCGCCTGGAAGGTGAGCGGGGGCGCACGGTGGGCCAACTACGTTTGTTCGCGGCGGTGGTGCGCGACGGCAGTTTCCTGGAGGCGCGCATCGACCCGGCTCAGTCGGAGCGCCAGCCTCTGCCCAAGGTGGACCTGCGCCTGCGCCAGATTGCCATCGGGCCGGTGGCGGTGTTCGGTGCCTCGAACTTTCCCCTGGCGTTTTCCGTGGCTGGTGGCGACACCGCCTCGGCGTTGGCCGCCGGTTGCCCGGTGGTGGTCAAGGCACATTCGGCGCACCCCGGCACCTCGGAACTGGTAGGGCAGACGATCCAGCAGGCGGTGCACAGTCACGGCTTGCCGGAAGGGGTGTTCTCGCTGTTGTTCGATTCCGGCCGTAGCATTGGCCAGGGGCTGGTGGCGGATGGACGGATCAAGGCAGTGGGCTTTACCGGCTCACGCAGCGGCGGTGTGGCGCTGATGAAGATCGCCGCGGCCCGCGAGGAGCCGATCCCGGTCTATGCCGAGATGAGTTCGATCAACCCGGTGCTGTTGTTGACCCATGCGCTGGCCGAGCGGGGCGAAGCCATCGCCAAGGCCTTTGTCGGTTCCCTGACCCTGGGTGCCGGCCAGTTCTGCACCAACCCGGGGTTGATTCTCGCCGTCGACAGCCCGGCGCTGCGGGCATTTGAAGCCGCGGCGGCAGAGGTGCTCAAGGACGCGCCCGCGCAGGCCATGCTGACGCCAGGCATCCACGCCAGCTATTGCCAGGGTGTCGAGCGGCTGCTGCGGCATGACGAGGTGGAGACCCTGGGGCAGGGCGGCGACGGCGAGCGTTATCAGGCCCGCGCCGCGCTGTTCGCCACTTCGGCGGAGGCCTTTATGGCCAGGACGGAGTTGCGGGAAGAAGTCTTCGGCCCGACCTCGTTGATCGTGCGCTGCACCGATGCCGCCCAGATGAAAGCGCTGCTGGCGAGCCTGGAAGGTCAGTTGACCATCGCCCTGCACCTGAGTGACGACGACCATCCGCAAGCCCGGGAACTGCTGCCGTTGCTGGAGCGCAAGGCCGGCCGCCTGCTGGTCAACGGTTTTGGCAGCGGTGTCGAAGTCGGCCATGCCATGGTCCATGGCGGGCCATTCCCGGCCACCTCGGACACGCGCACCACCTCGGTGGGCAGCCTGGCGATCCAGCGTTTCCTGCGCCCGGTGTCCTATCAGGACGTGCCGCAAGCGCTGTTGCCGCAGGCCTTGTGCAGCGACAACCCCTGGCAGGTTCCGCAGCGCCTCAACGGTGAACGTCCGCGTTGAAAGTCTGTAGCCGCTGCCGAAGGTTCGGGCCGCGTTCGGACGATAAGGCCGCAGGCCTTCGGCGATCTTACCCTCAACCCAATAGGGTCGGGTTTCCCCGGCCTTGACTATCGCCACCGGACCAGGAGTCCCTATGTCCGATCTCGTTACCCTTTCCCTTGCCGAAGTCCAGGCACTATCCCTCAAAGTTCTGACCTGCCACGGCCTGTCCGATGCCCATGCCCGGGCCATTGCCGAGGTCATCACCCAGGGGCAGCGCGACGAGTGCCACTCCCACGGGGTGTATCGCCTGCTGGGCTGTGTGCGCTCCGTGCGCGAGGGCAAGGTCGACCCGTTGGCCGAGCCGAGCCTGCGGCATATTTCCGCGGGCGTGCTGGAGGTGGATGCGCACTACGGTTATTCCTTGCTGGCGTTCCAGACCGGCTTGCCATTGCTGGCGGAAAAGGCCCGTAGCCAAGGGCTCGCGGCCATGGCGATCAAGCGCTGCTTCCACTTCTCGGCGCTGTGGCCGGAGGTCGAAGCCATCGCCGCCGAGGGGCTGGTGGGCATCGCCATGAACCCCAGCCACAGCTGGGTGGCGCCAGCCGGTGGCAGCAAACCGGTGTTCGGCACCAACCCCTTGGCCTTTGCCTGGCCACGGCCGTCGGGCCAGCCGTTCGTGTTCGACTTCGCCACCAGCGCCATCGCCCGCGGCGATATCGAACTGCACGCGCGCCAAGGCAAGGCCATTCCCGAACACTGGGCCATCGATGCCCAGGGCTTGCCCACGACAGATGCCAAGGCGGCCCTGCAAGGCGCCATGCAAACCTTCGGCGGGCACAAGGGTTCAGCCCTGGCGGCGATGATCGAACTGCTGGCCGGCGCGCTGATCGGCGACCTCACCAGCGCCGAGTCCATGGCCCTCGACGACGGCGTCGGCGCCGCGCCCTGCCATGGCGAACTGGTCCTCGCGTTCGACCCCAAAGTGTTCCTGGGCGAGGACTACCCGCAAGGCCTGGCACGCGCCGAAGGGCTGTTTGAAGCGATCACGGGGCAGGGTGCCCGGCTGCCGTCGCAGCGGCGCTTCGAAGCCAGGGCGCGCAGCGAACAACATGGCGTGCAGATCCCACTCGCGCTGTTCAACGATATCCAGGCGCTGTTGCAGCAATAGCCGCAGTCCCCTGTAGGAGCGAGGCTTGCCCGCGATAGCGTCGGTGGCCTTCAGAAAGAGGTTGCTGCCTGGAACAGGGTGGGTGCCTGTGGTGGCTTTATCGCGAGCAAGCTTCGCTCCTACAGGTGTCTGCGTGTCAGGGGGAAGTTCTGCTACGGATATCCGGCGATGCCGACGCCAACCTGCTACTTTCTCTGCGGCATCTTTCCATCGGCGAATACGGATATCCAGTTGATGAACCTCCACTTCGAAACCCCCAATCTATTACTGCGCCCACGCACCCTCGAACACTTCGAGGCCTGCATCGCCATGGACCTGAACCCGGAAGTCACCCGCTACATCCCCGGTCCTTGGGACGGTGGTGAGTGGCACCGGGACTTTTTGCGTTCGCGGATAGAAGGCGATTTCGGCGAGTCCTGCGGTTACTGGGCGATCTTTGCCAAGTCCGCGCCGGAGGAGTTTCTCGGCTGGGTGTCGTTCATTCCCTACGAGGCTGTCGGCCCCGAGCTGGAAATGGGCTGGCGCCTGGTGCGGCGGGCGTGGGGCAAGGGGATTGCGTCCGAGGCGGCGGGGCGCATTGTCGAGCATGCGTTTCTTGGCGCTGGAGTCGAGCGCATCGTGGCCGATGCCCATGCCTTGAACGAAGCGTCTCTGGCGGTGGCGCGCAAGCTGGGTTTTCGTTTTGTGCGCGACGGTGAGTTCGAAGGCTTGCCGAGCAAGTTTTTCGAGATGACCCGGGCGGATTTCGACGCTCGACGACCTTGATCTGCCGCCGCTGACTGGCCGTTTGTCGCCACTGCGCTGTCGCTATCTGCCTGCCGCTACCAGGTTCAGCAAGCAGACAGTTTCGAGCTGCTAAAACACTCCGTACGCCTGGCAGGAGCCGGGTAGTTGCAGGGGGCGTTGTCAGCAGTTCAAACGTCGGCGTCAAGCGCCGGGGAGGCAGCATGTTGTTACGTTACACGGCTCTGGTGGCGGTGGTCGTAGTGGCCTCCGGGTGTGTGCAGGAACGGGTGGTGCATGAGCGGCGGGTGGTCGAACGCGCGGCGCCGGTGGAGTACACCGAGGTGGTTGCGCCGCAGCCACCGCCGGTGCGGGTCATCGAAGTCGAGCCCATGCATCGCCCGGGTTATGTCTGGTCCCGGGCTTACTGGCACTGGGATGGCCGGCAGTATGCGGCGGTCCATGGTCACTGGGAGCCGTTGCGTCCCGGGTACCATTATGTGCACCCGTTCTGGGAGCCTCGCGGCGATGGCCGGCACCTGCATGCGGGTGGCTGGGCCAGTTGAGCGAGAAAAAGCGAAGATAATCCATTGTAGGAGCGAGGCTTGCCCGCGATGGACTTGAGAGCGCCGCGTTTACCCAATGGATGCGCGTTATCGTTAGCCTCCATCGCGAGCAAGCTTCGCTCCTACCCTTTCTCTGACTGATTGGCATCAAATGCTGCTGGCGTCAGGAGCGCCACGAACCTTCGGGCAGTTCGACCTCCCGTTGCGCCTCCGCCAGGGCCGCGCGCAGCCCCGGCTTATCCAGCGGGATGCAGTAGGCCGGTTTGGCCCGTTCGAAGCGCCAGCTGTCCGCCAGGCCGCCGCCATCGACAGCGTCGAAACCCAGCTCGTCGAGCAATTGCACGACCTGCGCCTTGGCCTGCGGATCGTCGCCGGCAATCGGCAGGGCACGACGATCAGGGGCGCCGTTGGGACGGCCGTCGGTCAGCAGGTCCTGGGCGAGGATGGCATTGAACACCTTCACCACCCTGGCGCCTTCGAGGTGCTCGGCGAGCAGTTGGCTGGTGGTGGTTTCGAAGCGGTCCAGGGCTTCGATATGGCCGTCGCGGGCCGGGTAATAGTTGTTGGCGTCCAGCACCGTCTTGCCGGCCAAAAGTGTCGCGGGGAGGCTGCGGTAATGGGCCAGCGGGATGGCCACCAGCACCCGTTCGCCGAACTGCACGGCGTCTTCCACAGTGCCGATGCGGCTGCCGCGAATGCCGCTGGCCACGCTGCTCATGGTCTGCGGGCCGCGGGAGTTGCTGAGCATCACCTCATGTCCTGCCGCCAGGGCCAGTTGCGCCACGGCGCGCCCGATAAAACCTGCTCCGATAATGCCGATACGCATGTCCATGCTCCGTTGAAGGGATCGAGCGGCTATGATGATTCGCCACCAGATTGCGATAAATAAGCGTCTGGTACTTGGTCTTGTTACTGGGAGTGTTGAATGGTGGATCGCCTGACCAGCATGGAAGCCTTTGTCGCGGCCGCCGAAAGCGGTTCCTATGCCCGTGCGGCGACTCGCCTGGGGTTGTCGCCGCAGATGGTCGCCAAGCATGTCGCGGCGTTGGAGCTGCGGCTGGGGGCGCGCCTGCTCAACCGCACCACGCGCCGGCAAAGCCTGACCGAGTTGGGCAGTGCCTACCTCGAGCGCTGCAAGCACATCCTCGGCGAAGCCCGGGCCGCCGATTCCCTGGCGCAGATCATGAACGCCACGCCCCGGGGCAAGTTGCGCATCAGCGCGCCGGTCACCTTCGGTTCCTACAGCCTCATGCCCTTCGTGACAGGTTTTTTGCGCGAGCATCCGGAGGTGGAAATAGACCTGCACCTCACCGATCGCTACATCGACCTGGTGGAGGAGGGCTACGAGGCGGCCTTTCGTATCGGACCACTGGCCGATTCCAGCCTCACCGCCAGGCCGCTGGCGCCCTATCGGCTGATCGCCTGCGCGGCGCCTGCCTACCTCGCTGTCCGGGGCACGCCACGGGTGCCGGCCGATCTCGAGCAGCACGAGTGCCTGGGGTACGCCTACTGGTCACGGCCGGCGGACAACCAATGGCAGTTCCGCCGCGACGGCCAGGTGCATGAGGTTCAGGTGCGCAGCCGCTTGCAGGTCAACGAGAGCAAGGCGCTGCTGTCGGCGGCCGTGGATGGCTTCGGCATAGTGCTGGGGCCGGCGGATTTTCTCGAGCCGGCGCGGGCCGCGGGGGAGCTGGTGCAGTTGCTACCCGGCTATGAGGCGCCGAGTCGTGCCATGCATCTGTTGTACCGGCCGGACCGGCAGATGACCGCCAAGCTGCGGCACTTCGTCGATGCGGCTATCGCTCGTTTTGGCGCCTGAAATCACGGCCTGAAACCCTCGCAGCGCTCTAGACCAAAGCTCTTGAGAACCACGCTTTTTTGTAACCGATACCGTTCGTCCGACGGATGGGTTTGGCAAGCGCCTGCCCGTCAGTCATTCTGGTGGGCGAGATGTCCTAGTGCCACTACTGCATTCATGGCTGTCGCGTCCCCCAGCCTCCCTGCGAATAGGTTGTTTATTGTGATGATCGCGTTATCCCGGCCCGAGGTTGTGTATGCCCGATAAGGCGATTGCCGAGGAGCGGCGCCTGGCCGCCCTGCATGCCCTGGAGTTGCTGGACACCGCCAGTTGCGAGAACTTCGACCGGATCTGCCGCATGGCGGCTGAGTACTTCAAGGTGCCGACCGCCTTGATCAGCCTGGTGGATCGCGATCGCCAGTGGTTCAAGTCGCGGGTGGGCTTCGATGAGCCGCAGACCCCCATCAGCCAGTCGTTCTGTGCCTTCACGGTGCAAGGCCGCGAGGTGCTGGAGGTGCGCAACGCGGCGCGCGATCCGCGCTTCCACGACAACCCCTTGGTGACCCGGGACCAGGGCATCCGCTTCTACGCCGGGGCGCCGCTGTTGACCGCGTCCGGTTATGCCATCGGCAGCCTGTGCATCATCGACAAGGTCGAGCAGCAGCTGAGCATCGTCGAACGCCAGCAGTTGCGGGACATGGCGGCGATGGTCATGGAGCAGGTCGAGCAGCGCCAGCGCCTGCGCCGTCGCGACCCGGTCAGCGGCCTGGCCAATCGCGAGCAGTTCCAGGGCGACCTGCGGGACCTGGCCGAGCACCACCTCGGTGAAAAGCGCGTGCTGGTGCTGATCGATGCCCTGGACATGAAAGTGGCGCACGAACTGACCCTGGCCTTGGGGCTGGCGCCCTTCGAGACCATCATCCGGTTTCTCGCGCTGCGCCTGCAGGAGTACCTGGGGCGGCATGTGCGGGTCTATCACGTGTCGGTCAAACGCTTCGGCTTCCTGCTGCCGGTGCCGGCCCAGGGGCTCGATAAGCTGCTCGATGCCCTGGTCAGCCGCCTGCGTCGCCAGCCGCCCGGGCTGGGGTTTCCCATGATTCCCACGGTCTGCGCCGGGACCGTGGAATTCGAGGTCGATACCCAGTCGGTGGACGATGCCTTGCGCAAGGCCATGTTCGCCCTGGAGCTGGCCATGGCCAGACGCAGTTTCTGGGCGCATTACGATGCCGGGCGCGATCACGCCCAGCGCCGTGCGTTCAACCTGGCCTCGGACCTCAACGATGCCTTGCGCAGTGGCCAGATCTACCTGATGTTCCAGCCGCGCTTCGCCCTGCCCGATGGGGCCCAGGTCAGTGCCGAAGCCTTGCTGCGCTGGGAACATCCGTGGCTGGGGCCGATCTCGCCCGCCGAATTCATTCCGGTGATGGAGCGCAACGGCCTGATTCATCAGGTGACCCGCTGGGTCATCGACACGGTGTTGAGCAAGTTGCACAGTTGGGGCCTGCCCGAGAGCAGCAAGCTGTCGATCAATCTGTCGCCCAAGGATTTCGAGGACCAGGATATCGCCGAGCTGATCCGCCGCGCCTGTGAGCGGCACCGCATCGACCCGCGGCGCCTCGAAGTGGAAATCACCGAAGGCGAGTGGCTGCGTTCCAACCCGAATGTCCTGGCGCAACTGACGCGCATTCGCGAGCTGGGCATGGACGTGGCCATCGATGATTTCGGCACCGGCTACAGCAACTTCGCCTACCTGCATCAGATCCCGGCCAACGTGGTGAAGCTCGACAAGTCGATGATCACCGACCTGGAGCGCAACACCCAGCACCAGAAGATCACCCGCTCGATCATCAGCCTCGCCCGCGAACTGGGCTATCGCACCGTGGCTGAGGGCATCGAGAGTTTCAAATGCCTGCAGATGCTGTACGCGTTCGGCTGCGATGAAGCCCAGGGTTATTTCCTTGCCAGGCCGATGCTGCAGGAGCGCTTCCTGGCCTGGAGCGGGGAGAACCGCTTTCCGTTGCAGCCCAGCATCTAGGACAGGCCTGCTGCTCGCTGGCGAGGCTGTGCCTTAGCGGGCCTGGCCGAGGGCCTTGGCCATGGCTTCGCCCGCCAGGGCATGGACCTTGCGGGTCGGGTGCCATTCATCCCAATAGAAATATTCGTCTGGATGGGCGCATGCCGGCTTCACCTCGGGGTAGGTCGGCTGGCACGGCTGGTCGAGCTGGGCCAGGCCATGTTTGGCAGGCTGGCGGCGCAGTTGGTCGCTGAAGGCGATGTGGTCGAAGTAGGTGATCTGCACATCGAGCTTTTTGCTCTCGGCCACCAGCAGCGACGGCAGTTGCCGTTCAAGTATCTGTTGATAGTGCAACGCCGGTTCGCTCTGCCTGCTGGCCACCACCGCCGGGGCATGGCGCAGGTCGGTGCTGCCGACCACCAGGAAATGCCTGGCGCCGGCCTTGGCCAGGCGGCCGACGGCATTCTGGATATGGCCGATGCTGCTGGCGGCCAATTCGTCGATCGGCTCCTTGTGACCGAAGTCGGCGTGTTCGAAAAAGTCGTTGGCGCTGATGAAGATGAAGTACAGCGCGCGAGGGTCGGCCTGGCCTTTGGCGTTGGCCAGGTAGTCGTCGATTTGCCCGCTCACTCCTGTGTCGCGGTACGCGGTCATCCAGGCGTAGTAGTTGTTCTGCCCGCTTTTCGCGCCGCCAACGGCGTGGTCGGCGAGGGGCAGCCGCAGGCTTTTGGCGAGCACTTCCACGGCGGTCGGGCCGTTGCTCCAGCGGCCTTGCCAGTACAGCTCGCCGGGCAGTTGCTGAGCATCCTTGAGCTGGCGGGCGAGCATGTCCCGGGTCAAGCGGTCGCTGGCGCCGTTGTCGGAGTAGCTGTCGCCGAAGGCGTACAGATGATCGAACGAAGGGCCGGCCAGGCAGTTGCCGGCGGCCAACGAAAGTGCGAGCAAGGGAGCGAGCAGGATCTGGCGCATGGGCGGTCTCTAGGGTGAAAGGCGAGGGCTCATCCTAGAAGTTTCGAGCGCTGCCGATGCACCGGATGCGACCTGGGCGTAGCCGTACTCGTCCGCACGTGCCTATGGACGACCTGTACGACTAAAGTTTCATCGCGACGAACGGGCGAGCAGGGCCTCGACTTTTTGCCGAAACGCCTCCAGCGCGGCCTGTTCTTCGGCGCTGTATTGCTTGGCGCTTTCATGCAGCGCGCAGACGGTGCCGAACACCTTGCCATCGGCATCGCGTACCGGGTAACCCAGGTAGTTGCTCAGGCCGAATTCCACCTCGTCCTCGTTGCCCGCCCACTCGGCTTCCAGCCTTGAATCCTTGACGTACAGCGGCTGGCCGCTGTCCACCACTTGCTCGCAATACAGCGCCTGGCCGTTGTGTGCGAGGCTGCTTTTCTGGCCCTGGGCGCCAATCGGATAAGTATCCTCATGCCGCCCGCCCGAGGCCTCGACCTGCATGTGCTGGGGCAGCGAACGCATGATCAGGATGGAACTGACGCCCAACTGCCTGGCCAGGGCATCGATATCGGCCTGCAGCGAGTCGAACAATGGAGAAGATTTGGCCACCTGGGCCTCCTGTCTGTTTAGCCTGGGGAGGGCCGACTATAACGGGACGGGCAGGGCGGTTTTAAATACCGAATGGGTCCTTGCTTATATTCGTTTGCAGGTCGTTTGCCGGGGCATCGCAGGGGGATAAAAAATCGGCCACGCCGGGCCGGTTTTTCTTTTGCCCGAGCGCTAGCCGGTTCAGCCTTGAGCGGCCACCCACCGCATCATTGGCCGCCCGCGCTCTTCGACCAGAGCGGCGTGTTCAGTCCTGCTGCAATACTTTCAATGCAGCCGAAGCGAGAAAACCCGAGCGGCTTTTTGCTTCCGGGTGATGCAGCACGTATTCGTCGATGCGGTTCAGCAGGTAGCCGGGCAGGGTGATGTTGAGCTTCTGCGCCTTGCCCAGGTACTTGGTGACATCGATGTCGATCAGTGCCCAGGTGCAGCCTGCGTACTGAGGGTTGGCCGCGTGCAGGGTGACCTTGTTGGCGGGCGGGATGGCGGCACCGTCTTCGGCGAGAATCTCGAAGTGCCCTTCGATGGCTTCGCGGGCCATGGCCATGGCGTCGTCGAGGTCGTCGCCGGCCGAGAAACAGCCAGGAATGTCGGGGACTTCCACGCCCCAGGCGTGTTCGTCATCGCCCATTGAAATTGCAATCGGGTAAAGCATGTGCGGAACCTCCAGGGCGCGGTGAATCACCTTCACATGAGCAGCGCCTGTTTCAGAATGCTGATGGCGGTTTTTCTCAGCAGGTCCTTTTTGGGATGTGGAACTGTCACCAGCCCCGGTTTACTGGGGGGCCTGAAAATGGTGGTGACTGCCTCTGACCCTGACCAGATACCAACCGTCTGCGACGATTTGGCCGATCAAATACCGACTGTTCACATCACCTCCTTGTGATGTCTGGTGGTTACTATACCTACCAAATAAAGGTGATCAACACCTTGCCCGCCCGACGGTCGTTGGCAGGGGCACTCTGCAGGCTGAAGTGTAGAAAGATAGCGTTTGGGAGGTGGCGGATAAGAGCGCCGGCTGTGTTGCAGGATCCTTCCTGAACCGTGATATCTGCAGAAATGCTGACCAAGCCGATTTCGTTGAGGATCGACAGGAATACCCGATGAGCGGAATACGTCCTCCTTGAAGATGAGCGAACCCGGTCGAGGCGCTGGAGGACAGCACGGGGCCGTTGCCATTTCCGCGCTCGTTTGTCCTGGCAATGGGTGGATAGCGCACCCATGAAGCGCCCATAAAAAAACCGGTCACTCAAGGACCGGTTTTTTGTTTCTGCATCTCTCGTCGGCAGGGCCTGACGAGGGACTCGAATGAAGTGGAGCGGGTGAAGGGAATCGAACCCTCGTTATCAGCTTGGGAAGCTGGAGTAATGCCATTATACGACACCCGCTCGGAGCGGCTGACTTTGTACCAGAAGTGCGCGCGGATTTGAAGTTTTTCTTTACCGGGCCTGTGTTTGCGAGGCGGCGGGAGATGCACGCAGGCACGGTTCTACGCCGTCATCGCGGCGACGGGGCGAAGAGCGTCTTGTGGTCTATCGCGGGCAAGCTCGCTCCTGCGGCAGGGGACGAGTTGCTCGCGATGACGCCACTTCAGATAGCCAGGGCATGGTGGTCCTGCAGATAGTGATAACGCGGACGGCTGGTGTGCTGGGTCGGTTTGAGGAACCCCATCAGCGCGTTACGGCTGTCCCGGCAGGCGGCCTTGTGTTCCATGTCGAGGAAGTGCCCGGCGGCCTGGATGGTGCTGAACGTCGAGTGCCGGACATGGTTGCCGAACAGCCGGGCGTCATTGGCGGCGGTGTATTCGTCCCATTCGCCGTTCATGAACAGCACCGGTACGTCGATGTTCTTCGCCGCTTTCAGGTAGCACTGGCGGTCGCTGTTGAGGACATGGCTGATGTGGAAGTGCATCTGCCCGTACTCATGCTCGGCCAGGGTGCTGACGTGGCGATAGTTGAAACGCTTGAACAGCGACGGCAGGTGCTTGCCGATGGTCTCGTTGACCAGGTGCCCGACACGGTTGCGGTCCAGGTTGCCAAGGTAATCGACACCGCGTTCGAGGTAGTCTCGCATCGGTTCGTTGATCACCGGCGAGAACGAGCTGATCACCGCCTTCTCGATGCGCCGCGGGCGCTGCGCCAGGGCGACCAGCGTTGGCGCGCCGCCCCAGGAGAACGACATCACGTGCTCGGCGGCAAAGTGGTCGATCAGCTCCAGCAGGATCTGCCCTTCGACTTCCTTGGTGAGCATTTTCTCGTGTCTGTTGTGGGCTTTCGAACGACCGGCGTAGGGCTGGTCGTAGAGCACCACGTTGAATTGCGGATGCAGATTCTTCACGGTCTGCGCAAAAGACGCAGTGGTGGCCATTGAGCCGTTGACCAGAATGATGGTCTTTTCTGCGGCATCTGCGCGATAGAACTCCGTGTAAACCCGATACTGACCTTGTATATCCAGCACAGCGATTTCTGGCCTCATGTCATAAGACTCCTGGCAAGCGGGTATGCGCGCAACCGAGGGTGCACGAGATTTGTGACAGGTAGGCATTCGCCTGGAATTGTTAGCCCATGTCGATCCGCACAGATGGTCGACGGGTGTTGTTATAGGCGGGCAATTTGCCGGACAACAGGAATGAGCACAGGCGGCTCGGACGGCAAAGGATTTCTTAGAATATGTTGGTGACTCATCGGTCACATTTCGGCCGACGGACTGATTCAAGCAGGGAGAACGCCGTCCCGCAAGTGCCGTTTGGTAAATTGTTCGACAATTTCGGCTGAATGGTGACGACCGTCGTCGATGGCTTACAGCGGCTAGAGAAATTGCAGGCAATCAGATCAGGCGGATTTCTTCATCGGTCAGCGGTCGGTACTCGCCAGGCGCCAGGTTTTCGTCGAGAACCAGCGGCCCCATGCGTTCGCGGTGCAGGCGCAAGACCTTGTTGTCGAAATGGCCGAACATGCGCTTGACCTGGTGATAGCGGCCTTCGACGATGCTCAGCCGCGCGCACCGGGGGCCGAGGATCTGCAACTCGGCGGGCAGGGTGGTGAGGTCCTCGAAAGCGAAGTACAGGCCCCGGGCGAAGGTCTCGGCGTACTCCGGGCCTATGTCCTGTTCCGTCTCGACGTAATAGCGCTTCGGCAGTTTGGTCTGCGGCTGGGTCAGGCGCCGCGACCAACTGCCGTCGTTGGTGAGGATCAGCAGGCCGGTGGTGTTGTAGTCCAGGCGCCCGGCGATGTGCAGCTCGTGCTTGTCCGGTTCGTCCAGCAGGTCGAGCACGGTGCGGTGTTCGGGATCGCGGGTGGCACTGACGCAGCCCATGGGTTTGTGCAGCATGAAATAGCGCGGCGGCTTGCCGGCCTGCAGCACTTCGTCGTCGAGTTCGACCCGGCTGAATTCCCGCACCTCGGCGTGGGGATCGTTGACCACCTGACCGTCGATACGGATGCGCTTTGCCACCAGCAACAGGCGCACCTGCTGGCGGTTGAAGCGGGGCAGGTTACTGAGGAAACGGTCAACGCGCATGGCTATCGGCAGGCTGGCAAAAGGCTGCGCATCTTACGGGATCGGCCTGGCGGCCGCTTGCAGTTGCGCCTCGACCTGGGCGCAGCGCGGACACAGGCAGGCGCGATCGCGCAGCTCCGGCGGCAGGGCTTGGAGCACCGCCGGGTCGATGCTCACGCTGTAGCACCAGCAGGCCTGGTCGGCGGTACGCGGGTTGGCCAGGCTGCAGTCGTTGCGGGCGCCGCAGGCCGGGCAGAGGCTGGGGCTGTTCAGGGTCGGTTCATTCATAACTGGAGTGAGGCATTTCCACGCAGGTTCGGTTACGGCCGCTCTGCTTGGCACGGTACATCGCATGGTCGGCGCGCGACAGCAGGCTGTGCAGGGTATCGTCCGCCTGCAGCGTGGTCACGCCGATACTGACGGTCAGGTGCAGATTCTTGCCCTCATAGGCATAGCTCTGTTGTTCGATCAGCAGGCGGATCTTCTCGGCAATCTTCAGCGCCGTGGCGCTGTCGGTGTCCTTGAGCAGCACGATGAACTCTTCGCCACCCCAGCGGCAAACGATATCGGACTGGCGCAGGCAGCTTTCCAGGTGCCGGGCGAAGCCGCTCAACACCTGGTCGCCGGCGAGGTGGCCGTGGGTGTCGTTGAGGCGTTTGAAGTGATCCAGGTCCAGCAGCAGGGCGGTCAGCGGCTTGGGTTCGCGCTGGGCTTCATGCATGGCCTGGAGGGCCAGCAGGTCGAAGCCGCGACGGTTGGGCAGGCCGGTGAGGCTGTCGAGGGTGGCCTGGGTTTCGATCTTGCGCTGGAAGCGCCTGATCACGCCGTTGAGCAGGGCCAGTACGATCAGGGTGATCACCAGGCAGATCAGCAGGTTGAGGTACAGCGAGCGGCGGATATCGCCCAGGGCGCTGCCCTCGTTCTTGTCGACGAACAGGTACCAGTTCAGCTCGGGAATGAAACGCACATTGAGAAAGTGCCGCTGGCCCTGGGCGTTGTATTCATAGCTGCCGCTGTGGGGGGTGGGCAGCTTGGCCTGCAGGTCGTGCAGGTTTTCCAGTTCGAGCAGCGACTGGCCGGCCCGCGCGCCCTGCGGACCGCCTTCGGCCCCGGTGAGGGCGATCCGGCCCTGGGTATCGACGAAATACACACTGCGCTGATAACGCTGCTGGTAGCGGTCGATCAGCTTGATCACCGTATCTACCTTGAGGCCGACACCGGCGACGCCGATGAAATTGTCCTGGTAGTCGTAGACCTTGTAGTTGATGAAAAACGTCAGGTTGTTCTGGTTGGCCTGGTCCGGATCGACGTTGATCTCGTACGGGGTGGCCATGTCGCGGACGCGAAAATACCAGGCGTCGAGGGGGGTATCAGGACTGATTTTCTTCAGCACGCCCTTGGCGTGGTAGTAGGTCAAGGTGCTGTTGGAGACGAAGAAGGCGGTGTAGGCGCCGTAGTGGGTCATCACCTCGTTGAGGTAGCGGGTCATCTGCTCGGGGTCGCGTTCGCCCCCCAGCACCCAGTCGCGCATGAAGGTATCGCGGGACATCATCGAAGAAATCAGGATCGGTCGTACCAGGTCTTTCTGGATCTCCGAATACAGGGTGTCGGAGGTCAGCGGCAGCTCGGTGTTGACGATGTTGTCGCGGATCGAGGTCCGCGAGGCGTAATAGCTGAGCAAGGACGTGGCCATAAAACCGCAGCCCAGCAACGCGATGAGCGTGATGATCAACCAGCGTTGCGAATACAGCGGGGAACTAAGCGGCATGGGCGACTCCGTGGCAGTGACCCGATGCAAGCATTCTAGTGGCAGTGCCGGTGAGTAGCTGCGTCATTTGATAGCTCGCCACTAATGGCTCACAGCCCGCGAAAACCGGGCATTTTCGGATCCAAAATCCTTGCGTGGCGACTTGTATCAAGGTGTAACGAAAAACGCACCAGACCCCGTTTTCACGGTCAGATATTCCGTCAGCCAGAACAACCTTGGCTGCCGCCGGTCAGCGTCGCTGGCATGGCCCATCAGCGGTCCAGGAGGCCGCCATGTATCGTCGAATTCTTCTCACTGCGTTCCTGGGTTTGGCTCTTTCTGCCTGCGTTCCCTATTACGACTACGACGGAGGTTCCACTTACTACCGCTCTGAGGTCTATACGACGCCGGCGCCGGTCTATTACGGCGGCTCCTATTATTCTTCCGGCCGCGGCTATTACGCGCCGCGTTATTACCAATCTGCGCCTCGGTACTACCAACCAGCTCCCCGGTACTACCAGCCGCGGTATTACCAACCGGCACCGCGTTACTACCAGTCGGCGCCGCGGGCCGTTTACCGCGCCTACCCGAACCGTGGCTGGGATGGCCACCGCCAGGGCTGGAACAACGACTACCGGCGCCACGACGGCCGCCGCGACCATGATGGCCGGCGCGGCGATCGGGACTGGAGCGATCGCGGTCGCGACGATCACCGTCGTGACCGTCATCACAACCGCTGATCTGCCCACAACCAACAAGCGGCGCCAGGAGCGCCGCTTTTTCATGGCCGGCTTTCAGAAGTCCGACAGATCGGCCAAGGGGTGACGGCCTTCCCAGGCCTTGTGGAAATGCGCCTGTACCACGGCGTCGGGGATGCTGTTGATGTCCAGCCAGTGCCAGCGGGGTTTGTGGTCCTTGTCGATCAAGCGCGCCCGCACCCCTTCGCTGAATTCGGGATGCCGGCAGCAGTTCAGGCTCAGGGTGTATTCCATCTGGAACACCTGGGCCAGGGACAGGTGCCGGGCCCGCTGGATCTGTTCCCAGATCAGGCAGGCGGTCAGTGGGCAGCCTTCGCTGAGGGTTTTCGCCGCCCGGGCCAGCAGGGCATCCGAGTGATTGTGCAGCTGGCTGATGGCTCGCCAGGCACAGCGTACGTCGCTGACGTCCAGCCACTCGTCGATCTGCTGGCGCCGTGGCAGCCATTGGGCCGCGGGCATTTGCTCAACGGCCTCCTGTTGCAGGGCCTTGAGCAGGCTGTTGAGCTGCATCGGCGTCTGTTCCTGCCAGTTGAGTTGCAGCAACCCGTCGATCAGCGCTTCCTGCTGGTCGTCCCGCAGGAAGCGGTCGGCCAGGTCCAGGTCGATGGCATCGCGGCCGTTCATATGTGCGCCGGTCAGGCCGAGGAACAGCCCGAGCTTGCCCGGCAGGCGCGAGAGGAACCAGCTGGCGCCGACATCCGGGTACAGGCCGATGCTGATTTCCGGCATCGCCAGGCGGCTGCTCGGCGTGACGATACGAATGTTGGCGCCCTGCAGCAGGCCCAGGCCGCCACCGAGCACATAGCCGTGGCCCCAGCAGATCAGCGGTTTCGGGTAGGTGTGCAGGTGGTAGTCGAGACGGTATTCCGCGGCGAAGAATTGCGCGGCCAGTGGCGGCACTTCGCCGGGGTTGGCCAGGCAGGCCTGGACCAGGCTGCGTACTTCGCCGCCGGCGCAAAAGGCCTTGGCGCCGTTGCCGCGCAACAGCACACAGACCACTTGTGGATCCCTGGCCCAGGCTTCCAAACGGTCGCTCAACAGATGGATCATCGGCAGGGACAAAGCGTTGAGGGATTGTTCGGCATCCAGGCTGGCAATTGCGATGCGCGCGCCGTCGGTGCCGGTGAGTTCTTCGAAGTGCAGATTCATCGTGACCTCGATCGGGAATTTGAGCGTTCAGTATGATCGCTATAGGCGAAAGTGGCGGTTCTGCGTCAGATCAATTGACAAGCGTGGTGGGCTTTCCTAGGGTGCGCCCATTGATTTTACCGGGTGCAACCATGACCGATGACGACCGTATCAAACTCGAACCCAGCTGGAAGCAGGCACTGCGTGCCGAATTCGACCAGCCTTACATGGCGGAGTTACGCGAGTTCCTGCGTCAGGAACATGCCTCTGGCAAGGAGATCTACCCGCCGGGCCCGTTGATTTTCAATGCGCTGAATTCCACGCCGCTGGACAAGGTCAAGGTGGTGATCCTCGGCCAGGACCCTTACCACGGCCCGGGCCAGGCCCACGGCCTGTGCTTCTCGGTGCAGCCGGGCGTACCGGCGCCGCCGTCTCTGGTGAACATCTATAAAGAGCTCAAGCGCGACTTGAACATCGACATGCCCAACCACGGTTACCTGCAGAGCTGGGCCGACCAGGGTGTGCTGATGCTCAACACCACCATGACCGTGCAACGAGCCAACGCCGCTTCCCACGCGGGCAGGGGCTGGCAGCATTTCACCGACCGGATCATCGAAGTGGTGAGCCAGCACCAGCCGCATCTGGTGTTCCTGCTGTGGGGCTCCCATGCCCAGAGCAAGCAGAAGCTGATCGATGCCACCAAGCACCTGGTGCTGACCTCGGTGCACCCGTCGCCCCTGTCGGCGTACCGCGGCTTTATCGGTTGCGGGCATTTCAGCCGGACCAACAAATACCTCGAGCAGAATGGCGAGACGCCGATCGAATGGCGGTTGCCGCCGGTTTGATGGGGGTTTGAGGAACGTCATCGCGGG
>NZ_JBQENK010000018.1:0-30279 GCF_052044735.1 Pseudomonas sp. 22526 | reverse complement strand
CCGCGATAGAGGTACCTCGGTCGATCAGCCGGAGTCCGTTTGCCGATTCCAATGCCGGAACAGCGGCTCGGCCAGGAACAGCACGAACAGCAAGCGCATCACCTGCATCGCCGTCACCAGCGGTACCGACAGTTGCAGGGTCTCGGCCGTCAGGCTCATTTCCGCGATGCCGCCGGGCATCATGCCCAATGTCAGCGAACGCAGATCCAGATGAGTCAGGGCACTCAGGGCCACGGCCGCGAGACCGGCGATCAGCATGGTCAGCGCCGTGCCAATCAGGGTCCGGCCCATGAACGAGGGCGCGCGACGGAAGAACTGGCGATTGAAGTGGCAGCCCAGGCCGCTGCCGATCAGCCACTGGCCGATCTGGCTGCCGCCGTCCGGCAGGCCGATGTGCAGGTCCCAGCCGATACTGACCGCGGCGCTGACCAGCAGCGGCCCGAACAGCCAGGGGTTGGGCTGGCGCAGACGCTGCCAGATCCAGGCGAGCAGGGCGCCCGCCGGAAACAAGACGGCCAGCCAGCGCCAATCGACGCTGGCCGGATGCAGTTGGGGCACGCCTTCACCGAGCAGGTACTTGAAGGCCGCCGGTACACACAAGACCACCACCAGCACCCGCAGGCTCTGCCCGGCCGCCACACGGCTGAGCACCGCGCCGTTGCGCGCGCCGAGGTTGACCATCTCGCCGGAGCCGCCCGGCATGCTGGAGAAGAATGCGGTGGCCCGGTCCTCGCCGGTGCGCCGCAGCAGCCACACCCCGACCACGCTGGACAGGCTGGTGACCAGGGCACCGAAGAAGATCAGGCCGAAATGGCTCATGACCTGCTCCATCACCACCGGGGTGAAGTGCAGGCCGATGCCGATACCCACCACCCATTGCCCGCATTTGCGCCCGCCGGGGATTTCCCCCAGTTGCCAGGGCGTCAGACAGCGCACCAGGATGATCGCCAGCAACGAGCCGACCATCCAGGGCAGCGGCCAGCCGATCTGGCTGGCGAGGTAACCGCCGACCAGACCGACCAGGGGCGTACCCCACCACTGTTTGAAGCTGACCTCAGACATCGGCCACGGCGCGTTGCAGGGCCGAACGTTTACGCCAGATGCGCAGCAGCGGCACCAGCAGCATCACCACGACCAGGGCCCAGACCCCGAGAGTGATCGGGCTGGACCAGAGGATGTCCAGCGCGCCATTGGAGATCGACAGCGCGCGGCGCAGGTTCTGCTCCATCAACCCGCCGAGGATGAACCCCAGCAGCACCGGCGACAGCGGGAAATCCAGCTTGCGCAGGATGTAGCCGAAGATGCCGATGCCGACCATCAGGAACAGGTCGAAGGTGGTGGCGTGCACCGCGTAGACGCCGATCGCGGTGATGATCGCGATCATCGGCACCAGGGCCCAGTTCGGCACCGCAAGGATGCGGGTGAAGACGCGGATCATCGGGATGTTGAGGATCACCAGCATGACGTTGGCGATGAACAACGAGGCGATCAGGCCCCAGACGATATCCGGCTGCTGCTGGAACAGCATCGGGCCGGGGGTGATGTTGTACAGCGACAGGGCGCCGATCATCACCGCGGTGGTGCCCGAGCCCGGTACACCCAGGGTCAGCATCGGCACCAGCGCGCCGCAGGCTTCGGCACCGATGGCGGTTTCCGGGGCGGCGAGGCCGCGCTTGTCGCCCTGGCCGAATTTGCCGCTGGGGCCGGCGATGCGTTTTTCGGTCATGTAGGCCACGGCGCTGGCCAGGGTCGCGCCGGCACCGGGCAATACGCCCATGATGAAACCGAGCACGCCGCAGCGCAGGTTCACCGTGAACACCGAGGCCGCTTCCTTGAAGTTGAACAGCATCCGTCCGGTGGCCTTGAACGCTTCCTGGCCGCGGTGGGTTTTTTCCAGCAGCAACAGGATCTCGCTGATGGAGAACAGGCCCAGTACCAGCACCACGAACTGGATGCCGTCGGTGAGGTGGATGTTATCGCCGGTGAAACGGTACACGCCGCTGTTGGCGTCGATACCGACCGTCGACAGGAACAACCCGATCAGCGCGGCGATGAAGGTCTTCAGCGGACGGTCGCCGGCCATGCCGCCGAGGCAGACAATGGCGAACACCATCAGCACGAAGTACTCCGCCGGACCGAAGGCGATCGCCCATTTCGCCAGGATCGGGGCGAACACCACCATGCCGCAGGTGGCGATGAAGGCGCCGATGAAGGAACTCCAGGCCGACAACGACAAGGCCACCCCGGCCAGCCCCTGGCGCGCCATCGGGTAGCCGTCGAGGGTGGTCATCACGGTGGAGGCTTCGCCCGGGATATTCAGCAGGATCGAACTGATCCGGCCGCCGTATTCGCAACCCAGGTACACCGCCGCCAGCAGGATCAGCGCCGACTCCGGCGGCAGGCCGAGGGCGAAGGCGATCGGGATCAGCAGCGCGACGCCGTTGATCGGCCCCAGCCCGGGCAACAGGCCGACGATAGTGCCGATCAGGGTGCCGCTGAGGGCGGTGACCAGGTTGTAGGGCGTCAGGGCGACGCCGAAACCGTGGCTCAAGTAACCAAGAGTATCCATTTCAGTTCTCCAGAACGTCGAGCAGGCCCAGGGGCAGCGGAACGTCCATGACTTTGTCGAACAGCAGGTACAGGCCGATGCTCATCAGGCCGATGATGACGGCGCTGGGCAACCAGCGTCCGCCATACAGACGCGCCATCGGGATGCCGACCAGGATGCTGCTGAGGATGAAGCCCAGGGGTTCGAACAGGCCGGCGAAGACCAGCAGCAACAGCACGCAACGGCCGATCTTGTGCAGGGTCTCGCGGTCCAGCGGTGGATCGTCTTCGGTGTGCTTGATGGGCGACGGACGGAACAGCATGTAAACCAGCGCCAGGCCCATCAGGCTCAGCATCAGCAGGGGAAAGGCCCGCGGTCCGATCGGTTCGTAGGAAAACGGTGCCTGGTACGGCCAGGCCATCAGGATGAGGCTGACGCACGCCAGCAGCAGCACCGACGCAAAAATGCGTTGTAAGAGCATGGGAAACTCCTGGGTCCTGCCCCCGCGAAAGGGGCAGGACCGCTAGACAGGGGCGATCACTGGATCAGGCCGAACTCTTTGGCCAGGGTCTTGTAGTCGGCCACCTGTTTCTTCACGTAGGTGTCCAGCTCCGGCCCGGTCATGGCGAACGGGAAGAGTTCACGCTGGTCGCGCAGCTTGGCGAATTCCTCGGAGGCCAGCAGCTTGTCGAAGGCAGCTTTCCACCAGGCGTAGTCTTCGTCGCTGACCTTCGGCCCGAGGTAGAAGCCGCGCACCACTGGCCAGACGATGTCGTAGCCTTGCTCCTTGGCGGTCGGGATGTTCTTCATTTCCGGTTCGTCGATGCGTTTTTCGGCAAATACCGCCAGCAGGCGCATGTCACCGCTCTGGATATGTGGCATGGAGTCGGAGATGTCGGTACTGCCGACCTGGATGTGCCCGCCCAGCAGCGCGGTGGCGATTTCGCCGCCGCCTTCCAGGGCCACGTAGCGCAGGTCGCGCGGGTTGATCCCGGCGGCCTTGGCGATCAGCGCGGTCTGCATCCAGTCCTGGCTGCCGACGGTGCCGCCGGAGCCGATCACCACCGAGCTCGGGTCTTTCTTCAGCGCCTTGACCAGATCGTCGAGGGTCTTGTACGGCGAGTCGCTCTTCACGGCGATGGCGCCATAGCTGGTGCCGACCGCGGCCAGCCAGCGCACCGCGCTTTCATCGAAACGGCCGAACTTGCCCTGGGCCAGGTTCAGCAGCGAACCGCTGGACCAGGCCACCAGCGTGCCGGCGTCGGCCGGACGCTGGGCCACTACCGCGTTGTAGGCCACCGCGCCGACACCGCCGGGCATGTAGGTCACGCGCATCGGTTTGGTCAGCAGCTTTTCGTTGACCAGCGCGCTTTGCGCCAGTTTGCAGGTCAGGTCGAAACCGCCGCCGGGGGAGGCCGGGGCGATGCATTCCGGGCGCTTGGGTTCGCCGCTGGCGGCGGCGAGCAGTTGACCGGCGAACAGCATACAGCCGGCGGCGAGGGCCAATTTACGCAGTGATGGGTTCATGCTTGTCTCCACAGGAGTTGTTGTTGTGTATTGCATGCCAGGGTCTTTGGCAGGCGCAGCGCCTGCCCAGGGTTGATCAATTACCAGAGCGCCAGGCTGTAGCTCACCAGCAGGCGCACTTCATCCGCATCGCGAGCCGAATAGTTGGAACGGTAGGTGGCGTTGCGCAGGCGTACCGCGACGTCCTTGAAGGTGCCGCTTTGCACCACGTACTTGATCTCGGTGTTGCGTTCCCATTCCTTGCCGGTGTCGCCGTTTTTCAGGGCGATGTTGTCACCGCTCAGGTAGCGGGTCATGAAGGTCAGGCCGGGGATACCGAGCTTGCCGAAGTCGTAGTCGTAGCGGGCTTGCCAGGAGCGCTCCTCGGCGCCGGCGAAGTCGTTGATCTGCACGAAGTTGACCAGGTAGGGGTCGGCCCCGTCGAGGTAGGGGAAGGCGCTGTCGCCGGACATGTGCTGGTAGCCGGCGCTGAGTTTATGCCCGTTCAGGGCGTAGCTCACCAGGCCGTTGAGGGATTTGTTGTCGATCTTGCCGCCACGGGCCTGGCCCTGGTCGTCACTGACGGCGAAGCGCAGGTCCGTGGCGAAGGTGCCCGGGCCCATCGGCTGCGAGGCGAGCAGGCCGAAGAAGTGCTGGTTGTAGACCTCGGCGAGCTGGGCGAAGTGGTAGCTGCCGGTGATCTTGTCGGTGAACTTGTAGTCCAGGCCACCGAAGTCGAAATGCTTACCGGCGACGGTGCCGGCGAAGCGGCTGTTCTTGTTGTTGAGGGCGATGTCCTCGAAGTCGGTGCTGTCGCGATCCTTGGCTTTCTCCAGGCGCCCGCCGGTGAAGGTCAGGTTCTTGATTTCCTTGGAGGTCAGCAGGCCGCCCTCGAAGGTCTGCGGCAGGATGCGCCCGTCGTTGGGCTTGATGGTTGGCAGTTCCGGGATCAGGCTGCCGATCTTCAGTTCGGTGGCGGAGATCTTCACTTTGCCGGTCAGGCCGAGCTTGGAGTACTCGTCGGCGGCGCGCCCGTCGTCGTGGGTCGGCAGCAGACCGGTGCCGGTGCGGTCGGGGCTGGAGTCGAGCTTGATGCCGAGCATGCCCAGCGCATCGACGCCGAAGCCCACAGTACCGTCGGTGTAGCCCGATTGCAGGTTGAGCATGAAGCCCTGGGCCCATTCGTCGCGCTTGGATTGCTGGGCACTGGTGCCGCTGCGGAAATCGCGGTTGAAGTACATGTTGCGGGTTTCGAGGGTGGCGCTGCTGTCTTCGAAGAAGGCGGCCTGGCTGATCGGTGAGAAACCGGCAAGGGCGGCGGCGCTGGCGAGGGCGGTGTGGCTGAGACGGGAAAAACGAACAGGCTGGCAAGCCTGAGGCTGCATGGACAGCATCGTGGTGTACTCCGTTATTGTTCTTATTGGCGAAAACGCATCGAGGCGTTTTTCGGGATGCCACCGGGAGGTGGCCACGGAAGTCGAAACAATCCGTAACAGGACTCTAATGGGCCAACCTTTCGCTAACCTTTCAGCAGACTTTCACGGTTTTCGGGCTTCACAGCAGCGGTCCCGGCTGTAAACTCCGCGGCAATAAAAAGTGCCGTCGATCCCCTGAACGAGGTAGGAAATCCATGCGCGTGCTTCTCGTCGAAGACCACCTGCAGCTGGCTGAAAGTGTCGCCCAGGCGCTCAAGAGCACGGGTTTGACCGTGGATGTGCTGCACGATGGGGTCGCCGCGGACCTGGCCCTGGGCAGCGAGGATTACGCCATGGCGATCCTCGATGTGGGCTTGCCGCGCCTGGACGGCTTCGAAGTGCTGGCGCGCCTGCGTGCCCGGGGCAAGAACCTGCCGGTGCTGATGCTGACGGCGCGCAGCGATGTGAAGGACCGGGTCCACGGCCTCAACCTGGGGGCGGACGACTACCTGGCCAAGCCCTTCGAACTGACCGAGCTGGAAGCGCGGGTCAAGGCCCTGCTGCGCCGCAGCGTGCTCGGCGGCGAGCGGGTGCAGCGCTGCGGAGTGCTGGCCTACGACCTCGATACCCGGCGCTTTACCCTGGGTGAGGAGCTGCTGACGTTGACCTCCCGCGAGCAGGCGGTGCTCGAGGCGCTGATCGCCCGGCCGGGACGGGTCATGAGCAAGGAGCAACTGGCTTCCCAGGTATTCGGCCTGGATGAAGAGGCCAGCCCGGATGCCATCGAGATCTATGTCCATCGCTTGCGCAAGAAACTCGACGGCCAGCCGGTGGCCATCGTCACCTTCCGCGGCCTCGGGTACCTGCTGGAAAGCCGCGATGCATAGGCCCAGCAGCCTGCGCTGGCGCCTGCTGTGGAACCTGGCGCTGCTGCTGGTGGTGCTGATGCTGGCCAGCGGCCTGAGTGCCTACTGGAACGGGCGCGAGGCGGCGGACACCGCCTACGACCGCACCTTGCTGGCCTCGGCGCGGACCATCGCCGCCGGCCTGTCCCAGCGCGACGGTGGCCTGAGCGCCAATGTGCCCTATGTCGCCCTCGATACCTTCGCCTACGACAGTGCCGGGCGGATCTATTACCAGGTCAACGACATCCACCAGAAGCTGATTTCCGGTTACGAAAACCTGCCCGGTCCGCCGCCGGGCACGCCGCGCACCGACGATTACCCGGCGCTGGCGCGCTTCTACGATGCCACCTATCAAGGGCAGAACGTCCGGGTGGTGAGCCTGCTCAAGGCGGTCAGCGAGCCGAACATGAATGGCATGGCGGAGATTCGCGTGGCGGAGACCGACGAGGCGCGGGTCCGCATGGCGCGCAGCCTGATGGCCGACACCCTGCTGCGCCTGGGCATGTTGGCCATGGGGGCCTTGCTGCTGGTGTGGTTCGCGGTCAGCGCTGCGTTGCGTCCGCTGGAGCGTTTACGCAGCGCGGTGGAAGAGCGCCAGCCCGACGACTTGCGGCCATTGCCGCTGGTCGAGGTGCAACGGGAGTTGTGGCCGCTGGTGCGGGCGCTCAATCACTTTACCGAGCGGCTGCGTGGGCAGTTCGAGCGCCAGGCGCAGTTCATCGCCGATGCCGCCCATGAATTGCGCACCCCGCTGGCGGCGCTCAAGGCACGCCTGGAACTGGGGCTGCGGGCGTCGGAACCCGAGACCTGGCGCAGCACCCTGGAAAGCGCTGCCCAGGGCACCGATCGCCTGACCCACCTGGCCAATCAGCTGCTGTCCCTGGCGCGGATCGAAAACGGCGCCCGGGCGATTGCCGAGGGCGGCGCGCAATTGCTCGATCTCAGCCAGCTGGCTCGGGAGTTGGGCATGGCCATGGCGCCCTTGGCCCACGCCCGGGGGGTCGCCCTGGCCCTGGAAGCCGACGAGCCGGTCTGGCTGCGCGGCGAGCCAACGCTCTTGAACGAGTTGCTGAGCAACCTGGTGGACAATGCCCTGGCCCACACCAAACCCGGCGGAAACGTGATCCTGCGGGTCAGCGCGCCGGCGGTGCTGGAGGTGGAGGACGACGGCCCGGGGATTCCCCTGGAAGACCGTGATCGGGTGTTCGAGCGTTTCTACCGGCGCAACCCCCATGTCGCCGGTTCCGGCCTGGGCCTGGCGATCGTCGGCGAAATCTGCCGCGCCCATCTGGCGCAGATCAGCCTGCACGACGGCGCGCAGGCGGGATTGAAGGTGCGGGTGAGTTTTAACGCGGGTTAGAGGCTTGCGGTAGAGGCTTCAGTAGAACATTGACTGCGATTCGGCCAGATCGCTGCACATCACCTTGTTCTCGGGGTCGATCCCGAGCTTTTTGAAGGCCGGCACGCTGAAAACATCGATCTTCGCCAGCGGATGATCGGTGTCCTTGTGGCAGTACAGGCTGGCCACCTGCACCAGGTCGACGTAATCCAGGCGCACGGATTGGCGCTGGAAGTCCAGGTACTGCCCCGGCAATTTCGCCAGTTGTTCCGGAAACTCCCAGACCTGCAGCAGCTTGTCCCCCAGCAATGGGTGGATGTGCTCGATCACGTGGTTGAGGCTGACCGGGTCGGACAGCAACTCATAGTGATCTTCCGCATAAGTCAGGATCGGCAGCACGCCGATCTGATGCACCAGCCCGCCAAGGGCGGCCTGGTCGGGTTTCAACTGGGTATGGCTGCGGCACAGGGCATAGCTGACGCCGGCCACTTGCAGGCTTTTGCGCCAGACGTCGTGCATTTTCTGCGCGATCACCTCCGAGCGGGCATGGAAAATCTGCTCCATGACCAGGCCGATGGCCAGGTTACTGCTGTAGTTGACACCCAACCGGGTAATCGCGGTGTGCAGGTCGGTGACTTCCTGGGTGGCGCGCAGCAGCGGGCTGTTGACCACTTTGATCAGGCGCGCCGATAGCGCCGTATCACGGCCAATCACTTTGCTCAGGGTACTGACGCTGATTTCCGGATCTTCGGCGGCCCGGCGAATCTGCAGGGCCACTTCCGGTAACGTTGGCAGAACCAGGTCATCGTTATCGATGGCCTCAACCAAATCCTGTTGGACCTTTTCCGCCAGCTCACTCATTTCTGTTCTCTAGGGGTATTGCAGGAAGTTGCGGCGATCAGCGCTGGATTTCTCGATCGCGATCCAGCTGGTAAGGCAGGTCCAGCAGCTGCAGCCCGGGACCTTCGAGCGTGCCGAGATGGAGATTGCCATCCTCTGCAGCTTCGGCTTGCAGTACGGCCAGGAGTTCAATGTTTTGTTCGGCGTGCGCGGCGATCACCACTTCGCCAATGGAGCTGCCGTGGGTCGGGGAGAACAGCGGGGTGCCGGGTTCCGGCAACTCTTCGACGTTCAGGGCCAGGCGATAGAGGCGGCGCTTGAGTTTGCCCAGGTACTGCATGCGCGCGACGATTTCCTGGCCGGTGTAGCAGCCTTTCTTGAAACTGACGCCGCCGATGGCCTGCAGATTGAGCATTTGCGGGATAAACAGCTCACGGGTGGCCGGCATGACCTGGCCGATGCCGGCGCGGATCTGGCCCAGCAACCATTGATTGAGATCGCCTTCGGACAGTTGCGCGGCCAGCTTTTCACGCAGGGCCCCGGCTTGATCGGCTGGTACCCAGAGCTCGGCCCGCTCCGCTGAAACACGAATGGCGATCAGGCCGTCGTTGCGGGCGACCGCGCCGTCTTCCGGCGGCAGTTGCAGCCCGAGACCGGTCAGCACCGATTCGGCGTTGCCCAGGCCGAAGCGCACCCACAGGGCGCTTTCATCGCTGAGCTTGGCCTTGGAAAACACCGCGTATTTTTTCAGGTCCGCCAGTTGCGGCTCCAGCAACTCGGTGGCCATGGCCAGCAGGCAGCCATCGCCTTCGAGCAGGATGCGAAAGCTCGATTGCATGCGGCCTTTCTGGGTGCAACGGGCGCCCAGGCTGGATTGGCTATCGCTGAGGTAATTGAGGTTGCAGGTCAGCTGGCCCTGAAGGAACTTGCTGGCATCGGGGCCGCGGACGGCGAGAACGCCCTCGTGGGACAGGGAGCAGAAAAAAGCGGAATCAGCCATGGGTCATCGCAGGGTAAAAAGTCTGGCGAACATCATAAGGTGGCGCCCTTGAAATGGGTAGTTCACAAAGGATGGGTGGTGACCGACCAACGCCGACTGTTCTGGCGTCCCTCGGGCTGTATACTTGCGCTCTATTTGAGGAGCGCTCCATGGTCGAAGATGTTGAACTGAACCGCCTCTACTGGCACAGCCGCCGCGGCATGCTGGAACTGGACGTGTTGCTGGTGCCATTCGTGAAAGAAGTCTATCCGCATCTGAACGATGTTGATCGTGCCTGCTACGTCCGGCTGCTCGAGTGTGAAGATCAGGACATGTTCGGCTGGTTCATGGAGCGCTCCGAATCCGAAGATCCCGAGCTGCAACGCATGGTCCGCATGATCCTGGATCGTGTCCAACCCAAGTAACACCTTCGAATGCCGCTGGCAGCCTTCCAGGCAATTGCTGGCGGCCTATCTCCTGGCCCAGCTGTTCGCGCTGGGCGCCTTGCTGATGCTCGATATTCCGCTCTGGGCTCGTCTGCTCGGGGTTCTCTTGTGCCTGGGCCACGGAGCCTGGGCGTTGCCGCGGCGGATTCTGCTGAATCATCCCTCGGCTTTCAGCGGTCTGCGCCGTAATGCCGATGGCTGGCAGCTGTGGTGCGCCGGGCAGGGCTGGCGGCCGGTGCAATTGCGCCCCGACAGTCTGGCGCTGCCGTTACTGGTGGTATTGCGTTTTCGCCTGCCGGGCGAGCGCTGGGTGAGGTCGGTCTGTGTGCCGCGGGACGCGCAGGCGGCCGATGTGCATCGGCGCCTGCGCGTGCGGCTCAAGTTCAGTCGCCGTAGGTGGGCGGCACCAGAATAGTGTCCAGCGCTTCGGGCAGCAGGTTCGGGTAGTCGAGGGTGTAGTGCAGGCCCCGGCTTTCCTTGCGTTCCATGGCCGAGCGAATCATCAGCTCGGCGACCTGGGCCAGGTTGCGCAGCTCGATCAGGTCACGGCTGACCTTGTAGTTGCTGTAGAACTCATCGATTTCGTCCAGCAGCAGGCGCACCCGGTGCTGGGCCCGTTGCAGGCGCTTGTTGGTGCGCACGATGCCGACATAGTCCCACATGAATCGCCGCAGTTCGTCCCAGTTGTGCGCAATGATCACGTCCTCGTCAGAGTCGGTGACCTGGCTGGCGTCCCAGGCGGGCAGGGCGATCGGAATGGCGATCTGCGGCAGTTGCTCGAGAATGTCGGCTGCCGCGGAACGGGCATAGACGAAGCATTCCAATAACGAGTTGCTGGCCATACGGTTGGCGCCGTGCAGGCCGGTAAAGCTGGTTTCGCCGATGGCATACAGGCCCGGAACGTCGGTGCGGCCCTGTTGGTCGACCATCACCCCGCCGCAGGTGTAGTGCGCGGCCGGTACCACCGGGATTGGCTGCTTGGTGATGTCGATGGAGAATTCCAGGCAGCGCTCGTACACGGTCGGGAAGTGACTCTTGATAAAGGCTTCCGGTTTGTGGCTGATGTCCAGGTACACGCAATCGATACCCAGGCGCTTCATTTCATGGTCGATGGCCCGGGCGACGATATCCCGCGGCGCCAGCTCGGCGCGCGGATCGAAACGCGGCATGAAGCGTTCGCCGTTGGGCAGCTTCAGGATCGCCCCCTCGCCGCGCAGGGCTTCGGTGATCAGGAAGCTCTTGGCCTGCGGATGATAGAGGCAGGTTGGGTGGAACTGGTTGAACTCCAGGTTGGCCACCCGGCAGCCCGAACGCCAGGCCATGGCGATGCCATCGCCACAGGCGCCATCGGGGTTGCTGGTATAGAGGTAGACCTTGGCGGCACCGCCGGAAGCGAGGATGACAAAACGCGCGCCGTAGGTATCGACTTCGCCCGTGGCGCGGTTGAGTACATAGGCGCCGAGGCAGCGATCGCCTTCCAGTCCCAGGCGTTTTTCGGTAATCAGATCGACGGCGACCCGCTGTTCCAGCAGCTCGATATTCGGGCGTTTCCGGGCCTGGTCCAGCAATGTCGTGAAGATGGCCGCGCCGGTGGCATCGGCGGCATGGATGATGCGGCGATGGCTGTGGCCACCTTCGCGGGTCAGGTGGAATTCGAAACCGCCATCTTCATTGCCCGATTGCTCGTCACGGGTGAAGGGCACACCCTGATCGATCAGCCATTGAATGGCCTCGCGGCTATGCTCGACGGTGAATCGCACCGCATCTTCATGGCACAGGCCGCCACCGGCATTGAGGGTGTCGTCGACGTGGGATTCGACGGTGTCGGTGTCGTCCAGCACGGCCGCGACGCCACCCTGGGCCCAATAGGTCGAGCCATTGGCGAGATCGCCCTTGCTCAATACGGCAATGCGCAGATGACCGGGCAAGGTCAGCGCAAGGCTCAAACCGGCAGCGCCGCTGCCTATCACCAGAACATCGTGTTGAAACTGTTGGCTCATTGGAGGATTCCGCTCAAAAGCGACCCGGGTCGGGGTTGGCGCGAGACGCCTGGATCGGCGAGTCAAAGCAGCCATGCAGCCCACTAGTATATAGAGGGGGGGATCGGCACAATAGCGGTGCCTTCGTGGCATTATGAAATTATGGGCGCGGGAAAGGCTGCTTTCAGAGGTTATGGCGGGTGGCTCGATTTGTTGCGAGCTGGCGACTGTATCGAAGATGTAGCAACCTTTTTCTCTTCATGGTTACACAATGTTCGCTCCGCACGGCTATAAAGATTGGGAACTTTTGATACGGCCCTAAACTCAATAGAAGGTTGCCTGATAGAAGGGACAGCGTCGGTTTTCATGCAGGACTTGTGTTGTGGTCTTGCAGCTCGATTCGACGACAGGATTATTCGCGCAGCCGGCCTTGCCCGCGCTGCGTTTTTCGTGCGTGCCAAAGTCAGAGCCCGCAGGAAACTTGCTTGGAGGGGGAGAACTTTTGCGAAAAGCCCGAGTCTATGTTTGCAAGCTTGATCGTTTAGTTATGCAAGCCTCCTCCGAGCTTATCGAGGAGTGTTCATGCTAACCCAGGAAGAGGATCAGCAGCTGGTCGAGCGCGTTCAGCGCGGCGACAAGCGAGCTTTCGATCTGCTAGTGCTGAAATACCAGCACAAAATTCTCGGGTTGATCGTGCGTTTCGTGCACGACACCCATGAAGCCCAGGATGTTGCACAAGAAGCCTTTATCAAGGCTTACCGTGCGCTTGGTAATTTCCGCGGTGACAGTGCGTTTTATACGTGGCTGTATCGTATCGCCATCAACACGGCGAAAAACTATCTGGTTTCACGCGGCCGTCGGCCGCCGGATAGCGATGTCAGTTCCGAGGATGCGGAGTTCTACGATGGCGATCATGGCCTCAAGGATCTCGAATCGCCGGAGCGCGCATTGCTGCGGGATGAGATCGAAGGCACCGTCCATCGAACCATTCAGCAACTGCCGGAAGATTTGCGTACGGCTTTAACTTTACGTGAATTCGATGGTCTGAGTTACGAGGACATTGCCAGTGTCATGCAATGTCCGGTGGGTACCGTGCGCTCCCGGATTTTCCGCGCTCGGGAGGCCATCGATAAAGCCCTGCAGCCGTTGTTGCAGGAAACCTGAGACAGCGGCGACAGCCAAGAGAGGAACCGCCATGAGTCGTGAAGCCCTGCAGGAATCGCTGTCCGCGGTGATGGATAACGAAGCGGACGAACTGGAATTACGTCGGGTATTGAATGCCGTCGACGAAGTGGAAACCCGTGAGACCTGGGCTCGTTACCAGATCGCCCGGGCGGCCATGCACAAGGAATTGCTGCTTCCGCGTCTGGACATCGCCGCGGCCGTTTCTGCTGCGCTGGCTGACGAAGCCGTACCGGCCAAGGCCGCTCGTGGTCCATGGCGCAGCCTGGGTCGCCTGGCTGTTGCCGCGTCGGTGACCGTTGCCGTATTGGCGGGTGTTCGCCTGTACAACCAGGACGAGATCGCAGGTGTCGAACTGGCACAGCAATCGAACCAGCCAACCCTGGCTGCTCCTCAAGTAAAAGGCCCAGCTGTATTGGCCGGCTACAATGAGAGTTCGGAAGCCACTGGCCCTATGGCCAACGGCGTATTGCAAGGTCAGCCGGGCTGGCACGATCAGCGTCTGCCAAGCTACCTGCGTCAGCATGCTCAACAAGCTGCACTGAAGGGCACTGAAAGCGCTCTGCCTTATGCTCGTGCGGCGAGCCTGGAAAACCGTTAAGGAGGATCATGCGCGCCATCCCTCTACTCTCGCTTCTGCTCAGCGGCTGGTTCATTGTTCCAGCCCACGCCGACGACGCTCAGGATTGGTTGAAACGTCTTGGGCAAGCCGAACAGCAGCAAAGCTTCCAGGGTACTTTCGTCTACGAGCGTAACGGTAGTTTTTCTACCCATAACATCTGGCATCGCGTCCAGGATGGTCAGGTCCGCGAGCGGCTGATTCAGCTCGACGGTTCCGCTCAAGAGGTTGTGCGTGTTGATGGGCGTACCCAATGTGTCAGCGGTACGCTGGTGGCTGGACTGGGGGATGCCCCCAACGCTTCGGCCCACTCACTCGATCCAGAAAAGCTCAAGAATTGGTACGACCTTGCCGTCATCGGCAAGTCGCGTGTGGCTGGGCGTGCGGCGGTCATCGTTTCCCTGACCCCGCGGGACCAGCACCGTTATGGTTTTGAATTGCATCTGGACCGCGAGACGGGCCTGCCGCTGAAATCGTTGCTGTTGAACGATAAGGGGCAGTTGCTCGAGCGCTTCCAGTTCACTCGCCTGGATACGGTGGATATACCGAAGGACAGCGAGCTGCAGGCCAGCCCCGAATGCAAGGCTGTGGCCCTGGACAGCGACAAGGCTTCCGCGGTGAAAGCTGCGCAGACCTGGCACTCGGACTGGCTGCCGCCAGGCTTCGAGTTGACCAGCAGCAGTGCGCGCAAGGATCCCGACACCAAGACCATGGTCAACAGCCTGATGTATGACGATGGTCTGGCCCGCTTCTCGGTGTTCCTCGAACCGCTCAATGGTGCGACGGTGACTGACACCCGCACTCAACTGGGCCCGACCGTGGCGGTCTCCCGACGCCTGACCACGCCAGAAGGCGAGATGATGGTGACGGTGGTGGGCGAGATACCGATCGGCACCGCCGAACGGATCGCCTTGTCGATGCGTACCGACGTCGCTGCGCCTAAGGCGCAGTGAGTATCAGCCTCAGGTGTTCATCGAGCGTTAATGTTGGTTGTGTAAGAGGTCTGCAATGCCAGCTCTGCAATCGAGATATCTAAATGTTCGGTGAACATTTTCATTTGCAAAACCTCCTGTTTTTTCTTATAGGTCAGAGCCACTAGGTTCTGGCCTTGTTTGTCGTTTCCGGGACAAAAGTACTGCGCGAGTCGCTTGGTATTTCTTGTTCCCTATCGCTTAACCACGCTCGTTGCAATGGGAGCCGTATGTCGATACCACGTTTGAAATCCTATCTTTCCATTTTCGCTACTGTGCTGGTGCTCGGTCAGGCCGTCAGCGCGCAGGCGGCGGACTTGCCCGACTTCACGCAACTGGTCGAGCAGGCATCGCCTGCCGTGGTCAACATCAGTACCACGCAGAAGCTCCCGGACCGCAAGGTTTCTGCCCAGATGCCGGACCTCGAAGGCTTGCCGCCGATGCTGCGCGAGTTTTTCGAGCGTGGCATGCCGCCGCAGCCGCGTTCGCCACGGGGCGATCGCCAGCGTGAAGCCCAGTCCCTGGGTTCTGGCTTCATCATTTCGTCGGACGGTTACATCCTGACCAACAACCATGTGATTGCCGACGCGGATGAAATCCTTGTCCGTCTGGCCGATCGCAGCGAACTGAAAGCCAAGCTGATCGGCACCGATCCACGCTCCGACGTGGCATTGCTGAAAATCGATGGCAAGGACCTGCCGGTGCTGAAACTGGGCAAATCCCAGGACCTGAAGGCCGGTCAGTGGGTCGTGGCCATCGGTTCGCCGTTCGGTTTCGACCACACCGTGACCCAGGGCATCGTCAGTGCCATCGGCCGTAGCCTGCCGAACGAAAACTACGTGCCGTTCATCCAGACCGACGTGCCGATCAACCCGGGCAACTCTGGTGGTCCGCTGTTCAACCTGGCGGGTGAAGTCGTAGGTATCAACTCGCAGATCTACACCCGTTCCGGTGGTTTCATGGGCGTGTCCTTCGCTATCCCGATCGATGTCGCCATGGACGTTTCCAACCAGCTGAAAGCCGGTGGCAAAGTCAGCCGCGGCTGGCTGGGCGTGGTCATCCAGGAAGTGAACAAGGACCTGGCGGAATCCTTCGGCCTGGAGAAACCGGCCGGTGCGCTGGTGGCGCAGATCCAGGACGACGGCCCGGCGGCCAAGGGCGGCCTGCAGGTGGGTGATGTGATCCTGAGCATGAACGGTCAACCGATCATCATGTCGGCGGACCTGCCGCATCTGGTGGGCGCCCTCAAGGCGGGCGCGAAAGCCAACTTGGAAGTGATTCGTGACGGCAAGCGCAAGAACGTCGAATTGACCGTTGGTGCGATTCCGGACGAAGACAAGACCCTGGACGTCATTGGCAAGTCCGGTGCCGAGCGCAGCAGCAACCGTCTGGGTGTTGCGGTGGTTGAGCTGACCGATGAGCAGAAGAAAACCTACGACCTCAAGGGTGGTGTGGTGATCAAGGAAGTTCAGGACGGCCCAGCCGCGTTGATTGGCCTGCAGCCGGGCGATGTGATCACTCACCTGAACAATCAGGCGATCACTTCGACCAAGAACTTCACTGAAATCGCCCAGGCACTGCCGAAGAACCGTTCGGTCTCGATGCGGGTTCTGCGTCAGGGACGTGCCAGCTTCATTACCTTCAAGCTGGCCGAGTAATCCGCCTGGCGGGTTGATCGCGCAATAAAAAGCCCGCCTCGAAAGGGGCGGGCTTTTTTGTGGGCGCCGGTTGGGTTCAGCGCATCATGTCCTTGACCATCTGCTCCTGGTCCATCAGCTCGCGCTGGCGGGCGTCGATCCGCGAAGACAGGGGGAAGTTGCTGCCGGCGCGACGTTTGGCGAAGTCCAGCTGCTGGATCGCCTGGCGATAGTCGCCGACCAGGGCAAAGTATTCGGCCCGCGCCTGATGCAGGCCGATGATATTGCCGGACAGGCCACGGGTTTCCGCCACCGAGTACCAGACGTCCGGATCGTCGGAACGGGTCTTGAGCAGGCTTTCCAGGGCCTTTTCGGCGTCCGCCGGGCGATTCTGCTTGAGCAGCAGATCGACCCTGACCTGGTTCAGTGGATAGTTGCCCGGGTACTGCGCAAGCATCTTGTCCACCCGGGCCTGGGCGTCGGAAAAGCGGCTGGTGGCGGTATCCAGGTCGATCTGGGCCAGGTTGTAAGTGATGTCGTTCGGCTGCTTGGCCAGCAGCTGCTTGAGGTTTTCCCGGGCATCGTTGAACTGGCTGCCCTTGATCTGGGCGATGGCGAGGCCGTAGCGGGCGATATCGTTTTTCGGGTTTTCGTCGAGCTGGGCGCGGAAACGCTTGGCGCCCATGCCGGGAGATTCTTCATAGATCAACTGCACCCGTGCGCGAATCAACTGATAGCGCAGACTGTCTTCCTTGCCCCCGGCCTTGGCCTGTTCGGCGCGGTTGCGGGTGTCGGCGATCCGCGATTCGGTGACCGGGTGAGTCAGCAGGAACTCCGGCGGCTTGGCGTCGAAGCGGTACTGACGCATCAGGCGCTCGAACATGGTCGGCATGGAGCGCGGGTCATAACCGGCCTTTTCCAGGTTGAGGATGCCGATGCGGTCGGCTTCCTGCTCGTTCTGCCGGGAGAAGCGCCGTTGTTCCTGGATGGCCGCGGCCTGGGTGCCGGCAATGGCGGCGATCCCGGCGTCGCCACCGCCTGCCGCGGCGATCACGATACCGGCCAGCAGGGCGGCCATCATCGGCACCTGCATACGTTGCGAGGCCTCGACGCCACGGGCGAAATGGCGTTGCGACAAGTGCGCCAATTCGTGAGCCAGCACCGAGGCATATTCGCCTTCGGTCTGGGCATTGAGGAACAGTCCGCCGTTGACCCCGACAATCCCGCCGGGAGCGGCAAAGGCGTTGAGCTGCGGGCTGTTGATCAGGATGAATTCGAGGCGCCGGTCATTGACCTGGCTGGTCTCGACCAGCTTGTAGACGCTGGTTTCGACGTAATCCTTGAGTTGCGGGTCGTTGAGTTGCGAAACCTGGCTGCGCAGCAGTGCCAGCCAGGCGCGGCCCAGTTGGTGTTCCTGTTGGGGCGAGACAATGGCAGAACTGGCATCACCGAGTGACGGCAGGTCGTCGGCGAAGCCTGGTGAGGCGAGCAGGCAAGCGAGCGTCAGCAGGGTAGGGCGCAAAAAAGTCATGCACAAAGCCTTAGTCGACAAAGAGTCTACTGTAGCCGGACACCAGGCCTTGGACCAGATATTCTAGGCATCTCGACGACCCTCCCGGAGTGACGCAATGACTGATGCTGTAGCCCACGACGCCGAGCTCGATGCCAGCGGACTGAACTGCCCGCTGCCGCTGCTCAAGGCCAAGATGGAACTCAATCGCCTGGCCAGCGGCGCGGTGCTCAAGGTGATCGCCACGGATGCCGGTTCCCAGCGCGATTTTCGCACCTTTGCCCGTTTGGCCGGTCATACCCTGCTTCGCGAGGAAGACGAAGCCGGAGTCTATCGTTACTGGCTGAAGAAGGCCTGAATCGCCCCGGAAATCATCGCGCCTCTGTTTAAGGATCATTGATGTTCAAAGTGTTACGCGACTGGATTCAGCGCTACTTCTCCGATGAAGAGGCTGTGGTACTGGCCGTTCTGTTGTTCCTGGCCTTCACTGCGGTGCTGACCCTGGGCGGCATGCTCGCGCCGGTATTGGCGGGGATGGTGCTGGCTTACCTGATGCAGGGGCTGGTGCTCACGCTGGAGCGCTGGCGTTTGCCAGGCGGGGCAGCGGTGGGCCTGGTCTTTGCCTTGTTCATGGGGCTGCTGCTGGTGTTCATCGTGGTCGTCGTGCCGCTGCTGTGGCACCAGTTGATCACCTTGTTCAACGAGCTGCCGGGAATGCTCGCCAAGTGGCAATCGCTGCTTCTGCTGTTGCCGGAGCGTTATCCGCACCTGGTGTCCGACGAGCAGGTGCTGCAGGCGATCGAGGTGGCGCGCGGCGAGATCGGCAAGTTCGGCCAGTGGGCGCTGACCTTTTCGCTGTCCAGCCTGCCGCTGTTGGTCAATATCATGATCTATCTGGTGCTGGTGCCGATCCTGGTGTTTTTCTTCCTCAAGGACCGGGCGATGATCAGCCAGTGGGTGCGCGGCTACCTGCCGCGGGAGCGGGCCCTGATCACCCGGGTGGGCCAGGAAATGAACCGGCAGATCGCCAACTACATCCGTGGCAAGGTGATCGAGATCGTCATTTGCGGTGGAGTGACCTACATCGCCTTCGTGGCCTTGGGGCTGAACTACGCGGCCCTGCTGGCATTGCTGGTGGGGATTTCGGTGGTGGTGCCCTACGTCGGGGCGGTGGTGGTGACCGTACCCGTGGCGCTGATCGCCTTGTTCCAGTGGGGCTGGAGTGATCAGTTCATCTACCTGATGGCGGTCTACGGGATCATTCAGACCCTGGACGGCAACGTGCTGGTGCCACTGCTGTTCTCCGAGGCGGTGAACCTGCATCCGGTGGCCATCATCTGTGCGGTGCTGCTGTTTGGCGGGCTGTGGGGCTTCTGGGGGGTGTTTTTCGCGATTCCCCTGGCCACCCTGTTCAAGGCGGTACTGGATGCCTGGCCGCGCAAGGAGCCGGTCGTGGCGCCTTTGCTGTAGAACGGCTCTGTTCTGGAAATGAAAAGGGGGAGACTGAATCAGCCGCCCCCTTTTTAGTAGGTTGTCCCGCTCAGGCCTTGTTCAGCGCCTGCGCGGCGGCCAGTACCGCGTCCACGTGGCCCGGTACTTTCACACCACGCCATTCCTGACGCAGCACGCCGTCCTTGTCGATCAGGAAGGTGCTGCGGTCGACGCCCATGTATTCCTTGCCGTAGAGCTTCTTCAGCTTGATCACGTCGAACAGCTGGCAGACGGCTTCGTCCTTGTCGCTGATCAGCTCGAAGGGGAACTCCTGCTTGCACTTGAAGTTCTCGTGGGACTTCAGGCCATCGCGGGAGATGCCGAACACCTCGGTGTTGGCGGCCTTGAACGCGGCGTATTGATCGCGAAAGCCCTGGCCTTCGGTGGTGCAGCCCGGGGTGCTGTCCTTCGGATAGAAGTAGATCACCACCTGCTTGCCCTTGAGCGCGGCGAGGCTGACGCTCTGACCACTGGTGGCCGGGGCTTCGAAGTTGGCGACAGGTTGGTCGATGGCAACGGCCATTGGGGCTTTCCTTACATTGGGTTCTGTGGGCGCCAGGGTTCGATCAACGCATCGAGATTCATGGCGTCGGCGAAGTCCAGGAACTGATCGCGCAGCCAGCTGATCTGGGTGCCGGCCGGCAAGGTCACGGTAAAGGTGGCGTTGAGCATGGTGCCGCCGGTCTGTGGGGCCTGATAGGTATCGCAGGTCAGGTTTTCCAGCTCGACATGGTGGTCGATGAAGAACTGGCACAGTTCGTTGACGATGTCCGGGCGGTAGGCGGCGCTGACGTAAGCCACATAAGGCAGGGCCTGCGGGCGGTTTTCCAGGGCCGCGCTGCGTACCACGTTGACGGTGAAGGCGTATTTCTTCGCCAGCGATGGCAGGCCGGCCTCCAGGCGCGCCAGGGCATCCCAGCTGCCGGAAACCTCCAGGATCAGCGCGCTGCACTCGCCGTGGCGGGTCAGGCGGGAGGTCACCACGGCGCAGCGGTTTTCATGGCTGGCGCGGCACAGGACGTTGGTCAGCTCCATGGGGTTGGCGCCGAGGGCACTGATGACAAGGAATTGTTCGCGGACTGTGGGGGTGGACATGCAGCATTCCTAAAGCGATGAGCGGTCGATACTTTTTGCAGGCACGAGTACTGGGTAAACGTCCGGATGCGGTTTCAGAAGCCCTGAACCGCCAGGTTGCGGCGAGCTCCATAAAGGCGAGAGCGAAGGGCGGCAACGCGGGATTGGGGCTTCGGATGCCGAAAAGGGAGGCTGGAACCCGGCGTACAAGCTTAGCAGTACCGATCAAAGTCTGAAGGGTAGCGAAATACATCGCTCAGGGGAATGCTCGCAGCGCGGTACTTCGCTTGTACAAGCATCTTGGCGCCAGTACCATTACCGCTCTCTTTTTCCGGCAGGAGCGGTTGCATGATTGCGGGCAGTATGGTGGCACTGGTCACACCCATGGATGCACAGGGTCGTCTCGACTGGGACAGCCTGAGCAAACTGGTGGACTTCCACCTGCAAGAGGGCACCAACGCCATTGTGGCGGTCGGCACTACAGGTGAGTCGGCCACCCTCGATGTGAACGAACACATCGAAGTGATTCGTCGCGTGGTCGCTCAGGTTGCAGGGCGCATCCCGGTGATCGCCGGTACCGGCGCGAACTCGACACGCGAAGCGATCGAGCTGACCACCAACGCGAAGATCGCCGGTGCCGACGCGTGCCTGCTGGTGACCCCTTATTACAACAAGCCGACGCAAGAAGGCCTGTATCAGCATTTCCGCGCCATTGCCGAAGCCGTCGATATCCCGCAGATCCTCTATAACGTGCCGGGCCGCACCGCTTGCGACATGCAGGCCGAGACCGTGATCCGCCTGTCGACCGTGCCGAACATCATCGGCATCAAGGAAGCCACCGGCGACCTGCAGCGAGCCAAGGACATCCTGGCCGGCGTGAGCAGCGATTTCCTGGTGTACTCCGGCGATGACGCAACCGCCGTCGAACTGATCCTGCTGGGCGGCAAGGGCAATATTTCGGTGACCGCCAACGTGGCGCCAAAAGCCATGAGCGAGATGTGCGCCGCCGCGATGCGTGGCGATGCCGCCACCGCCCGGGCGATCCACGAGAAGCTGATGCCGCTCAACAAGACTCTGTTTATCGAATCCAACCCTATTCCCGTGAAATGGGCCCTGTGCGAGATGGGCTTGATGGCGAACGGTATCCGTTTGCCACTCACCTGGCTCAGTGCTGCCTGTCACGAACCGCTGCGGCAGGCCATGCGCCAGTCCGGCGTATTGGTTTAATTGAGGAAGTACTACGCATGAAGCGATTGGCCGGACTTTCCGCACTTGCCTTGATTATCTCCAGCACCAGTGGCTGCGGTTGGATCTGGGGGCCGGAAGGCTACTTCCGTGACCGCGGCAGCGATTACCTGCAAGCGCAACAGACCGCACCGATGCAACTGCCGTCGGATGTCAGCACCTCCAAACGCCTTGATCCGCTGCTGCCGATTCCGCGCAACGTGGCCGACGACACCGTCAAGGGCGAATACATCGTGCCGCGTCCGCAGCCGCTGGGCTCGGTGGCCGATGCCAGCGACTACACCCTGCAGAAGAGCGGCGATGCACGTTGGGTCATGGCCCAGCACGCCCCGGCCGAAGTCTGGCCGGTGGCCATGCAGTTCTTCCAGGACAACGGTTTCCGTATTGACGAGCAACGCCCGCAAACCGGCGAGTTCACCACCGCCTGGCAGCGTTCCGACGAACTCTCCGCGTCCATGGCCAAGCGCCTGGGCAGCGTAGGTTCGGCCGATAACGAAACCCGCGTGCGGGTGCGTATCGAACCAGGCGTGCAGCGCAATACCAGTGAAGTCTACGTGGTCAGCGCCGAGCGTCCTGTCGGCAGCACGTCCAACGTCGATTTCACCAACCGCTCGGTCAACACCAGCCTGGATGCCGCGCTGGTCGACGAAATGCTCGCCAGCATGAGCCGCAGCGCCGAGAAGGGTGGTTCGGTGTCCCTGCTGGCCGCGCGTGATTTCGATACCCCTAGCCGCGTCAGCCTCACCGAAGACGGCAGCGGCAACGTGGTGCTCAACCTTGGCGAAGACCTCGACCGCGCCTGGTCGAGCGTCGGCCGCGCCCTGGAGCAGGGCGAGTGGCGCGTTGAAGACATCAACCGCAGCCTGGGCCTGTACTACATCAACCTGGCGGAAAAAGCCGAGAAGAAAAACGACGAGCCGGGCTTCTTCGGCAAGTTGTTCGGCAGCGCACCAGCCAAGGAAGAAATCGAAGCCCGCGCCGAGCGTTATCAGGTTCGCCTGAGCAAGGTGGGCGACAACGTCCAGGTCACCGTCGAGAAGGACATCAACACCGTTGCTCCGCCTGAAGTGGCGCGCAAAGTGTTGACTGTGATTCAGGACAACCTGGGCTGATCCGATGCGTTTCGCCGTTCTCGGCAGTGGTAGTCAAGGGAATGGCACGCTGATAGCCAGTGACGACACCTACGTCCTGGTGGATTGTGGTTTCTCCTTGCGCGAAACCGAGCGGCGCCTGCTGCGCCTGGGGGTAGCCCCCGCGCAGCTGAGCGCGATTCTGGTAACCCACGAACATGCCGACCACGTGCATGGCGTGGGTTTGCTGTCTCGGCGCTACAATTTACCGGTCTACCTCAGTCGCGGCACGTTGCGCGGGATGCGCAAGCCGGTGGAGGCCGCGGGTTTTCTCGCCGGAGGCGAGACGCTTCAGGTCGGTGCCTTGAGCATCGACGTGACACGCGTCGCCCACGATGCGCTGGAACCCGTGCAGTACGTGTTCAGTGACGGTCAGCGGCGTTTCGGCCTGCTGACCGACCTGGGTTCCTACTGCGACAGGGTGATCGACCGCTATCGCGGGCTGGATGCCTTGATGATCGAGGCCAATCACTGCCGCGACATGCTGGCCCGAGGTTACTACCCGTATTTCCTCAAGCAGCGGGTCGGTGGGGAAATGGGACATTTGAACAACCACCAGGCCGCAAGCCTGGTGGCCGAGTTGGGCTGGCAGGACCTGCAGCATCTGGTACTGGCCCATCTCAGCAGCAAGAACAACCTGCCGCAGCTGGCCCGGCAATGTTTTGTCGACACCCTCGGGTGCGACCCGGACTGGCTGCAACTGGCCGATCAAGATTCAGGGCTCGACTGGCGACACATCGCCTAGCCCACCTACTTAGCAAGCGGAGCCCATCATGGAAAAACGTGAAGAACTCTACCGTGGCAAAGCCAAATCGGTTTACAAGACCGACGACGCCGACCGCCTGGTCCTGCTGTTTCGCAACGACACCTCGGCGTTCGACGGCAAGCGTATCGAGCAGCTCGATCGCAAAGGCATGGTGAACAACAAGTTCAACGCCTTCATCATGCAGAAGCTCGAAGAGGCCGGCGTGCCGACCCAATTCGACAAACTGCTGGGCGACAACGAGTGCCTGGTGAAGAAGCTGGACATGATCCCGGTCGAGTGCGTCGTGCGCAACTACGCCGCCGGCAGCCTGGTCAAGCGCCTGGGTGTGGAAGAGGGCCTGAAACTCAACCCTTACACCTTCGAACTGTTCCTGAAGGACGACGCCAAGGGCGACCCGTTCATCAACGAATCCCACGTCGTGGCGTTCGGCTGGGGCACCGCCGAGCAACTGGCGCGGATGAAAGAGCTGTCGCTCAAGGTTAACGAGGTCCTGAGCAAGCTGTTCGACGACGCCGGCCTGCTGCTGGTGGACTTCAAGCTGGAGTTCGGCGTATTCCACGGCCAGATCGTCCTGGGCGACGAGTTCAGCCCGGATGGCTGCCGCCTGTGGGACAAGGAAACCCGCAAGAAGATGGACAAGGACCGCTTCCGTCAGGGCCTCGGTGATGTGATCGAAGCCTACGAAGAAGTCGCAAACCGTCTGGGCGTACCGCTGTAATCGACGCAACCGACTGATAGCACGGAAAAAATTTGCTCGAAGGGTTTCGCTTCGGGCAAAGGTGCTGTTATGATGCGCGCCGTTGGAGAGATGCCAGAGTGGCCGAATGGGACGGATTCGAAATCCGTTGTACCTTCGCGGGTACCTAGGGTTCGAATCCCTATCTCTCCGCCATTATTGAAGTAGCCGAAGCCCCTGAAAACGTTAAAGTTTTCAGGGGCTTCGTCGTTTCTGGCCGCTTTTTTATTCCCCGTTTGTTCCCCCCATTTGGATTTCGAGGGAGCCACTCGATTCACATCGAGCATACTCACCCTCCCAGTCAGCTCCAGCCCAACGCATCACGCCGTCAGCGTATGGTCGGCCTCCCCGAACCAGGTGCGCACCAGATCGGGGGCGGACGTGGCAGTGTGGTCAAGCGTCGCCACATCGACGAAGTGCTTGCCATTGTTGGCGCCATCGGGGTCCACCTGCACAGTGATGTCGCTGCCGGATTGGGCCAGTTGGACAAAGTCGGCCACCTGGCTGGTGCCGCTGACGAAGTTGGCGTTGAGCAGCGTGGAGAGGTCGAGGGCGTCACCTTCGGCGAAGTTGTAGTCGAGGATGTGGTCGCCGCCTTCATTCGCGTTGAGGTAGGCGAACACGTCGGCTCCCGCGCCGCCGCTGAGGCTGTCCTCGCCGTCACGACCGACGATGATGTCGTTGCCGTCGCCGCCACTGAGGGTGTCGGCGAGCATGCTGCCCACCAGGGTGTCGCTGGATTGGCCGTGGTAACTGACTTGGGTGCCGGCTTCGCCACTGTCGCTGACCTGGAAGTCATTCGCCGAGTAGTGCCCCAGCAGGTTCACCTCGGCTCGATGTGCACCGTCGTCCACCGTCAGCAGGCCGCCGGCGCCAGAGGCATTGGCGGTGTAGTTGAGCTGGGTGTTGGCGCCGAAAGCGAGATCGCCGAACGTCAGCAAGTCATCGCTCTCAAGGCCGAGGATGCCGACCAGCGAGCCCGCCGCTTCAGCCTGGGCGATCACCAGCGAGCCCGCGCCTTCGCCGTGGAAGGCGACGGAGGTGTGTGCTGCACCGGCAAAGGTCAGGCTGGCATCGCCGTCGATGGTCGCACTGCCATTGCCGGTCACGTCGGCCAGCAGGTGCAGGTCGCCACCATTGGCCCACAGATGGCCGGTGTTTTCGACCGCGCTGGCCACTGTCATGCCGCCTGTGCCGGTGGACTCCAGCACACCGCTGTTGGTGATGGTGTGGGTGCCGGTGTCGAGTACCAGACTGTTCAAACCGCTGGCCAGGATCAGCCCCGCGTTGGCCAGGATCATTTGCCCGGCACCCAACTGGCCGGCGCCGGAAATGCGGTTGTCGACATTGGTCAGCACGGTGTCGGCGCTGCCGCCGAAAATCACGTTTTGCGCGTTGTCCGATAGCAGCACCTGGCCGCCACCGGTCAAGGTCGCGCCACGGAACAGAATCTCCAGGCTGGTCTCGTTGCCGGCGGAGCCGAGCTCGATGGTGCCGCTGTTATGGATGCCGCCACCGAACGGCATGATCGCGCCGTCGGCAATGCTGAGGGTGCCGCTGTTGTGGGTGAGCGGGTCGACATCGAACTGGAAGTTCGCTTCGCCCAGGTCCGCCGCATCGACACCTCTCAGGGTGACTGTCTGGCCGGAACCGATGCTGACCAGGGCATTGCCGTTCGCGTCGTTGGTGATGCTCAAGTCAGCGAAGGCGGTGACGCCTGTGAAGCCGATCAAGTCGACCTTGTCCGCCGCGACATCGAAGTCGTAGATCTGGTTGTTACCGATCGGCTGGGCGAAGACGAACGTGTCGGCACCGGACGAGCCGGTCAGGTTGTCGTCAGCGGACAAGGCGAAGATCGGCGAGCCGGGGGCATAGACTTCGACGTTGTTGAACACGTAGGCGCTTGCGGTGCTGCCGTCACTGGTGCTCCAGTACAGGTTGATATCAAGCACCAATGCACCCGCGAAGTCGCTTGGGGTGGTCAGGGTCAAGGCGCCGGGATCGTTGGTCTGCACGGTCCAGGTGCCGTCGCCATTGTCGGTTCCGGCATTGAACACCCACCCCGAAGGAACGCCGCTGATGGCCACCGTTACCGGGCCGCTGATCTCGGTCAGTGGAACGTTGAGGGCCAGATTGATGGGTTCGCCGGCAACGCCTGCTGGAAGGTTCGCACTGCTCCCGGCAGCCCCGGGATTACCCGCCAGGTCGGTGTAGCTGTTCGCGGCAACGTCGACTTTCACGCTACCGCTCAGCGTTCTGGTCAGCGTCGCGGTGTAGGTGTCGCCATCGACCTGGGTAAAGTTGCTGAAGGTTGCGCGGGGCGTTCCGCTCGTTTTAGTCACCGAGACATCCGCAAGGTTGAAACCGCTCACTGTCTCACTGAACTGGAATGTGACCGTCGACGTTGAGCCAACCGAATTGCCTAAGGCCGTCCCCGTGATTGTCACCGTCGGCGGCACGCTATCGACTGGCGTCTCGACGACGTTCTGCACGTTTACCGTAATGGTCTGCGTGTCGGTGCCGCCATTGCCGTCGGCCACCTGAACGTCCACAACGTAGGCGTTGTCGCCGTCGGTACCACCGATATCCTGGGCATTCTCGTAATCGGGCGCGGAATTGAACGTCAGCACTCCGCTCGCACTGATCGAGAATTTGCCGAAGTCCGTCCCGGCCGTATTCAGGATCGAGTAGCTCAGCGTCTGCGCTGGTAGATCTGCATCGGTCGCCACCACTGTCGTGACTGCGGTGCTGTTCTCCGCCACATTGACTGAAGCCGTCGTACCACCGCCGTTGGAGGTGATCACCGGGCTGTTGTCGTTGACGCCTGTCACGGCGACCGCGATCGCCTGGTCGTCAAACAGCGTGCCGTCCGATGCCCGCACAATCACGTCATAGACATTGTTCGTTCCCGAATCCGTCGGCGCTTCAAAGTTGGGTGCAGAGATAAAGCTCAGCGCTCCTGTGTCTGAAGCAATCGAGAACTTCGCGGCGTCCGCTCCGCCGACGATGCTGTAGCTCAGCGTTTGCGCCGGCAGATCAACATCGGTCGCCGTCACCGTGGTGACTGCCGTGGTGTTCTCCGCCACGCTGACCGAAGCCGTCGTGCCACCGCCGTTGGAGGTGATAGTCGGCAAGTCGTTGCTGCCGGCGATATGCACGGTGACCGAAGTGAGGGTGCCGTCGGCACTGCTCACGGCGAAGGTGTCGGTGTAGGTGGTGCCGGCGGCGAACTCGTTGTGGGCAGAGTCGGCGACGTAGGTCCAGGCACCGCCGGTGCCGATGGAGAACTTGCCGTAGTTGCCAGCGGTGTTGGTTTGGGCGGCGAAGGTTGCGGCGCTGTCGACGTCACTGATGGTCAGGGTGCCGGCGGTGGAGATGTCGACGGCGGCATTGGTCTCGGTGAGGTTGGCGATGTCAGCGGACTGCACGGCCGCATCATTGGTGCCGAGGATATGCACGGTGACTGAAGTGAGGGTGCCGTCGGCGCTGCTCACCGCGAAGGTGTCGGTGTAGGTGGTGCCGGCGGCGAACTCGTTGTGGGCGGAGTCGGCGACGTAGGTCCAGGCACCGCCGGTGCCGATGGAGAACTTGCCGTAGTTGCCAGCGGTGTTGGTTTGGGCGACGAAGGTTGCGGCGCTGTCGATGTCGCTGATGGTCAGGGTGCCGGCGGTGGAGATGTCGGCGGCGGCATTGGTTTCGGTCAGGTTGGCGATGTCGGCGGACAGCACGGCCGCATCATTGGTGCCGAGGATATGCACAGTGACCGAAGTGAGGGTGCCGTCGGCGCTGCTCACGGCGAAGGTGTCGGTGTAGGTGGTGCCGGCGGTGAACTCGTTGTGTGCGGAGTCGGCGACGTAGGTCCAGGCACCGCCGGTGCCGATGGAGAATTTTCCGTAGCTGCCGGCGGTGTCGGTTTGGGCCTGGAAGCTTTCCGGGCTGTCGATATCGCTGACAGTCAGGCTACCGCCGGTGGTCAGCGGAGCATTGGTTTCGCTCAGCGTGACGCTGGCCGAGGACAGCACGGCGGCGTCGTTGGTACCGGTGACAGTGACGGTCACCAGCTGGGTATCCACGCCGCCCAGACCGTCGCTGACCTGTACGCTGAATACCTCATCATGACTTTCGCCCGCCTTCAGCGACTGCACCGCACTGGCAACGCCATCGCTGCCGTTGGCCAGGGTGTAAGTCCACTGGCCAGTGCTATCCACGGCAATTGAGCCATAGCTGCCGGTATTGGGTCCGGCGATGCCCCAGGTCGCCGTAGCATCGTGATCGATATCGGCCGAACTGAACTGGCCGCTGACGCTGAGGATGGAATCCTCTTGCACGGTGCCGGCATCGTTGCCTGTCGTGAAGCTGAGCACCGGTGCGTCGTTGTTGCCGGTGACGGTGACAGTCGCCAGTTGGGTATCCACACCGCCCAGGCCATCGCTGACCTGCACGCTGAACACTTCGTCATGACTCTCGCCCGCCTTCAGCGATTGCACCGCACCAGCGACACCATCAGTGCCGTTGGCCAGGGTGTAGGTCCACTGGCCGGTGCTGTCCACGGCGATCGAGCCGTAGCTGCCAGTTGGCGAGCCATTGATGCTCCAGGTGGCGGTCGCATCGTGGTCGATGTCGGCGGAGCTGAATTGGCCGCTGACGCTGAGGGTGGTGTCTTCCTGCACGGCACCGAGATCATTGTCCGTTGCGAAGCTGAGCACCGGTGCATCATTGCTGCCGGTGACGGTGATGGTCACCTGCTGGGTATCCACGCCGCCGAGACCATCACTGACCTGGACGCTGAATACTTCGTCGTGGCTTTCGCCGGCCTTCAGCGATTGCACCGCACTGGCGACACCGTCGCTGCCGTTAGCCAGGGTGTAGGTCCATTGGCCGGTGCTGTCGACGGCGATCGAGCCATAGCTGCCGGTATTGGACCCGGCGATGCTCCAGGTGGCCGTAGCATCGTGGTCGATGTCGGTCGAGCTGAACTGACCGCTGACGCTAAGGGTGGTGTCTTCCTGCACGGCGCCGGCATCGTTGCCGATGGCGAAGCTGAGCACGGGCGCGTCGTTGCTGCCGGTGACAGTAACGGTCACCAGTTGGGTATCCATGCCGCCCAGGCCATCGCTGACCTGCATACTGAACACCTCATCATGACTCTCACCCGCCTTCAACGACTGCACGGCACTGGCAATGCCATCGGTGCCGTTGGCCAGGGTGTAAGTCCACTGGCCAGTGCTATCCACGGCAATTGAGCCATAGCTGCCGGTATTGGACCCGGTGATGCTCCAGGTGGCCGTGGCAGCGTGATCGATGTCGGTCGAGCTGAACTGACCGCTGACGCTGAGGGTGGTGTCTTCCTGCACGGCACCGAGATCATTGCCGGTAGCGAAGCTGAGTACCGGCGCGTCGTTGCTGCCGGTAATGGTGATGCTGACGGTCTGTGTCGCCGAGGCAGCGTTAGCTGTGCCACTGTCATCGGTGGCGATCACCGTGTACGAGAAGGTGATGGTTTCACCGGCGCCGAGGAAGTCGAGGTTCTGGCTGCTGCTGTAGTCCCAGCTGTCCTGATCGACCGAGAAGCCGGCGACCAGTGCCGAAGCCACGCCCGCATTGAGCGTGCCGCCACTCCAGGCGATGTCGCTGTTGGCGGTGTGCGATACGGTCACCATGTCGGTGCTGTCCAGATCGGCAAAGCTTAGGGCGCCGCTGTCGCTCAATGTGGCCGCAGCGTTACCTTCGTTCATCGCGCCGGTGGTGTCGGCAATCGTCAGGGTTGGTTGATCGTTGGTGCCGGTGAGGGTAATGGTCACGGTCTGTGTCGCCGAGGCAGCGTTAGCTGTGCCACTGTCATCGGTGGCAACCACCGTGTACGAGAAGGTGATGGTTTCATCGGCGCCGAGGAAGTCGAGGTTCTGGCTGCTGCTGTAGTCCCAGCTGTCCTGATCGACCGAGAAGCCGGCGACCAGTGCC
>NZ_JBQENK010000017.1:82436-140159 GCF_052044735.1 Pseudomonas sp. 22526 | reverse complement strand
CAGGGTTTCAAGATCGCTGAAGGCCTGCGGCCTTATCGCAGCCTGCGGCAGCGGCTACAGGGCAGGCACAAAAAAGGCGACCCGAAGGTCGCCTTTTCATTCCCGCAACGCTGATCAGAACTCGTGATCGGCGTTGTCCGGGTTCAGGTCGCTGATGCCCAGCTTGCCCGCGGCCTGTTCGATCGAACCGGTCTGCTTGACCAGCGCGGCGATGGCGTCACGCACGATCTGGTTGCCCGCGTCGTTGCCGGCGGCGATCAACTGGTCGTAGTGCTCACCCTTGTTGGCGTGATCGACCATGACCTGGATCTTGGCTTCGGTGGCGGCCAGATCGGCTTTCAGCGCGGTGTCGGCGGCCGGGTCGATTTTCGCCACCAGCGACGACAGGCTGGCGCCGGTCAGCTTGGTGCCGTCGACACGGGTGTACTCGCCCAGGTAGACGTTGCGGATGCCCTTGGCGTCGTAGAAGTGCGAGTTGTGGGTGTTGTCGCTGAAGCAGTCCTGCTCGTCTTCAGGGGAGTTGGCTTCCAGGGAAACCTTCATGCGCTCGCCCGCCAGTTCGCCCAGGGACAGGCTGCCCATGCCGAACAGCATTTTGCGCAGGCCGCTTTCAGCAGGTTCCGCTTCCAGGGTGGCGCGGTAGTTGTCGGCCACGTTCGGTTTCCAGTTGCCGACCATTTCTTCCAGGTCGTTGACCAGCAGTTGGGTCACGGCTTTCAGGTAGGCACGACGACGGTCGTTGTGGCCACCGGTGGCGCCGGCGCCTTCCAGGTAGTCGGACGCCGGACGGTTGCCGGCGCCAGGGCCGGTGCCGTTCAGGTCCTGGCCCCAGAGCAGGAATTCGATGGCGTGGTAGCCGGTGGCGACGTTGGCCTCGGAACCGCCCAGCTCGTTGAGGCTGGCGAGTTTTTCCGGGGTGATGTCTTTCACGTCGACCTTGTCTTCGCCGACCTGGACTTCGGTGTTGGCGATGATGTTGGCGGTGGCGCCCGGGTTACCCAGCGCGTGCTCGTAGGACTTGTCGACGTAGTCGATCAGGCCTTCGTCCAGCGGCCAGGAGTTCACCTGACCTTCCCAGTCGTCGACGATGGTATTGCCGAAGCGGAACACTTCGCTCTGCAGGTAAGGCACGCGAGCGGCGACCCAGGCGGCCTTGGCGGCTTTCAGAGTGTCGGCGTTGGGTTTGGCGAGGAAGGCGTCGATCGCGGTCTGCAGGGTCTTCGCGGTGGATTCGGCATCGCTGTAGACGGCGAAGACCATGTCGGCGTAATGCGCGACGACAGCCTTGGCCGCCGCTTCATCGACCTTGCCGGCCGCAGGAGCGGTGGCCGGGGCTGCGGTGCTGGCGGCTGGAGCAGCGGCTTGCGGCGCGGCAGCCTTGTCTTTGCCTTCGCCGCAACCGGCGAGGGAAATAGCGATGGCCAACAGACTGGCGGTAGCCAGAGGCATACGAATCATGGCGAACATCCTGCTTCGAGAGAGGGGTGGACTGGCGCGAGAGGCGCGCAAAACTGCGACATAATGCGAAAGATTTGCATTATGTGTAAAGGGTTGTGGTTGTAAATATTTCCTATTCAGGAAGCGATTGCGCTGGATCAAGCTTATGCGCGCAATCGTGCTTTCAGAGGATGGCCGCGTTACTGCGCTGGGCCTGTTTCAGGTAGGCGCTCAGCTCCCGTGCCGGCAGGGGTTTGCTGTAGTGGTAACCCTGACCTTCGTGGCAGCCTTCGGAGATGATGTAGGCCTCCTGCTCGGCGGTTTCCACGCCCTCGGCGATCACCTGCATGCCCAGGCTTTTGCCCAGCTGGATGATCGCCCGCACGATGGTGGCATCGTCGTCGTCATCCAGCAGGTCCTGGACGAAGCTCTTGTCGATCTTGATCTTGTCCAGCGGCAGGCTCTTGAGGTAGCTCAGGGACGAGTAGCCGGTACCGAAGTCGTCGATGGCGATCAGCGCACCCGAGCGGCGCAGGCTCAACAGGTGCTGGGCGGCGGTGCTGATGTCTTCCATCAGGCCGGTTTCGGTGACTTCCAGCTCCAGGCTGCGCGGCGGCAGGCGATAGATCTGCAGCAGGTTGTTGACCACCCGCGGCAGCTCGGCGTGGTGCAGTTGCACGGTGGACAGGTTGACCGCCATGCGCAGGTCGCTGAAGCCCAGGTCATGCCATTCGCGCAACTGGCGGCAGGCCTGGTCCAGCACCCATTCGCCGATGGCGATGATGGTGCCGTTCTGCTCGGCCAGGGGAATGAACAGGTCCGGCGGGACGAAGCCGTGTTCCGGATGCTGCCAGCGCAGCAGCGCCTCGACCCCGACCACCCGATGATCGCGGTAGCTGATCTGCGGCTGGTAGACCAGGTGGAACTGCTCGCGGTTCAGGGCTTCGCGCAGGTCCTTCTCCAGTTCGCGACGCCGGCGCATCTCGCTGTCGACACTGGCGATATAGAACTGGTAACGGTTGCGCGAGCGGCTCTTGGCCAGGGTCATGGTCTGCTCGGCTTTCTGCAGCAGCTTCTCGGTGCTGTCGCCGTCTTCCGGGAACAGGGTGATGCCGATGGTGGCGCGCAGGCGGATTTCCTGGTGGTCGAGGGCGAACGGCGCTTCCAGGTCGTCGAGAATGCTCTGCGCCAGCTCGGCGGCTTCGTAGGGTTGTTCGATGTCGGCCTGGACCAGGGCGAACTGGTCGCCGCCGAGGCGGGCGAGGGCGCCCAGGCGACCACTGTGGGCCCGCAGGCGATCGGCCAGGGCCAGCAGCAACTGGTCGCCGGTCTGGTAGCTGAACTGTTCGTTGATGCCCTTGAAGTCGTCGAGGCCGACACAGAGCACCGCGACCCGGCGTTGCAGGCGGCCGGCATCGACCAGGATCTTGTCCAGTTGCTGCTGCAACTGCTGGCGGTTGGGCAGGCCGGTGAGGAAGTCGTACTGGGCCATGCGCAGCAGGCTGTTTTCCGCTTCATGGCGCAGGTGCGTGTTGCGTTCGATCGACGCCAGCAACTGGTTGGCGGTATTGATCCAGATCCCCAGTTCGTTTCGCTCGTGGCCCTTGAGCAAGGGAATCTGATGTTCGCTGGGGCGGTCCGGATTGATGGTGGTCAGGTGCTCGATGATGCGCGACAGCGGCTTGGTCAGCAGCCAGTGGTAAACCAGATACAGCACCAGGCCCATGGCCAGGGCGCGCAGTACGCCGGAAATGAAAATGATTACCGAACTGACGATGAATCCCTGGCCGTAGGTGGCGGTGTCGAGGGTGATGCTCAGGTCGCCGTAGTATTCGCTGTAGGGGCCACGACCCACCAGTTGGGTGGTGAAGGTGCGTTCCTTGCCGAGGATCAGGTCGGTCAGCCAGCGGCTGGGGGAGGCCTGCAACTCACGGTTTTTTTCCGCGAGCATGGTTTCGTTGGGATGGCCGATGGAGGCCATGCGCACCGCATCGTCCTGGAACAGGCCTTCGATGACTTGCATGCCCATTTCGCGGTCCAGGCTGTAGACGGCCTGGGTCGAGGGGTCGCGAAACATGTCGAGAATGCGCTGGGCATCATTAGCGACCGCCTGCCGAGTCTTGTAAGCATCGAAGACGATTTGTGCGCAGCTCAGAACTACGCCCACTATCAGTGCCGACAGCAGCACAACCCGGAGCAACTTCACCGACAAGCTGTTTTTGAGTTCCAGCTTCAAAGGGTTATTCCTTGTTCCGTGCGTGTAGCGTCAAGTTGCCATGAGTATTGGCAATCCCGTGATGGCAGTCAAAGGGACAATCAGGCCCTGGATATTTCACCTGTAGGCTTGGCTGGAATGCCGGGAGCCAGCATATCCGTGCTTATCGGTTATATGTCGGTAGCCAAGCCTTGCAACTTGAGGGACGGCGGAGATTTTTTACCTGAATAGAGAGGTTAGCCCGCTGGGCTGGCGCGGCAAACCGGGTCCTTGCCGGTAAAACGAAAAAACCCGGCAATGCCGGGTTTTTCTGACTGCAAACGGGCTTAGGCGACGAAGGTCTTGCCTTCGAACTGCTCGGCCACGAATTTCCAGTTGACCAGGTTCCAGAACGCTTCGACGTACTTAGGACGCAGGTTGCGGTAGTCGATGTAGTAAGCGTGTTCCCAGACGTCGCAGGTCAGCAGCGGGGTGTCGCCGCTGGTCAGCGGGTTGCCGGCGCCGATGGTGCTGGCCAGGGCCAGGGAGCCGTCAGCCTTTTTCACCAGCCAGCCCCAACCGGAACCGAAGGTGCCGACGGAAGTCTTGGTGAATTCTTCCTTGAACTTGTCGAACGAACCGAAAGCCGCGTTGATGGCCTCGGCCAGTGCGCCGGTTGGTTGACCGCCAGCGTTTGGCGCCAGGCAGTTCCAGTAGAAAGTGTGGTTCCAGACCTGAGCGGCGTTGTTGAAGATACCGCCCGAGGAAGACTTGACGATCTCTTCCAGGGTTTTGCCTTCGAACTCGGTGCCTGGCACCAGGTTGTTCAGGTTCACGACATAGGTGTTGTGGTGCTTGTCGTGGTGGTATTCCAGAGTTTCCTTGGAAATGTGCGGCTGCAGGGCATCGTGTGCGTAAGGCAGCGGCGGCAATTCGAAAGCCATGGTGATTCTCCTAATCAGGTCAGTTGCGGTGAGCGCAAGGCCGATCACGGGCGGCCAGACAAGCGCCGGGGAGTTTGTACTCTTTGCGGCGCAGGGTTCGGATCATAGCACCGGGGGTGCGGCATAACCACGCAACAACTGTGTGGAATAGAGGTTCCAGAGCCTTTTGGAATAAATCATGTAGCGGTCATCAATTGAATCGCCACGCTGAACATCATCACCGCCACCAGCAGGTCGAGAATGCGCCAGGTGCTCGGCCGGGCCAGCCATGGAGCCAGCCACGCGGCGCCGAGGGCCAGGGTGAAAAACCACAGCAGCGAAGCGCTGGCCGCACCGACCACATAGGCGCCGGGTTCGGTCTGTTGCGCCCCCAGCGAGCCGATCAGCAGCACCGTGTCCAGGTACACATGGGGGTTGAGCAGGGTCACCGCCAGCGCACTGAGCAGCACCGCGCGCAGTGAGCGGACAGTCTGGTTCTCGCCCTGTTGCAGGCTCTGCCTGGAGCAGGCGCGACGCAGGGCCTGGCTGCCGTACCAGATCAGGAAGGCAGCGCCGCCCCAGCGGGCAACCGCCAGCAGTGTCGGACTCTGCGCCAGCACCGTGGCCAGGCCGAATACCCCGGCCGCCACCAGCAACGCATCGCAGGTCACGCACAGCACGGCCACCGGCAGGTGGTGTTCGCGCCGCAGGCTCTGGGCCAGGACAAAAGCATTCTGGCTGCCGATCGCCATGATCAGCCCGGCTGCTACCAGCAGCCCGTTAATGTAGCTCTGCCACATAGCGTTTACTCCTTATCCGCCGCCAGTTGCCGCAGCACGTCCATGGCGCGCTCGGCATCGGCCTTACCGACAAACAGATGATCGTGGTAGTAGCCGGCGATCACGTTGCAGCTGATCCCGGCCTTGCCCAGGGCACTGGCGAACGCGGCGGTCAGGCCGACGGCTTCCAGGGCCGAATGCACGTTCAGGGTGATCCAGGCCGCGACGTAGTCGAAACCCAGCCCCAGGCGTTCGGCCTGCTGGCGTTCGAGGATTACCGTGAGCCCTTCCTGCTCGCGAAAGCTGCCCAGTGCGTCGGTGCCTTCGAGCAGGGCGCGATCGGCGATGGAGCAGAACACGTAGTCACCGGGGTTGAGCTGCGGGCTCATGCTGCGCAGCAGGGTATCGAGGGAGGTTTCGCCAGCCATGAAAAAGGTCCTTGAACGAGAAAGCATGCTGGCTATTCTCCGGTTGCAGGCTGTATAAGAAAAACCAATATTACTGATCGCTCATTAGGAAAACTGATGTTCGACTATAAGTTGCTGTCCGCCCTGGCCGCGGTGATCGAACAGGCCGGATTCGAGCGCGCCGCGCAGGTGCTGGGGTTGTCGCAGTCGGCCATTTCCCAGCGGATCAAGCTGCTCGAGGCGCGGATCGGCCAGCCGGTGCTGGTGCGGGTCACGCCGCCGGCGCCGACGGAAATCGGCCGGCGCCTGCTCAACCATGTGCAGCAGGTACGCCTGCTCGAACGCGACCTGCAGAGCCAGGTGCCGGCCCTGGACGAGGAGGGCTTGCCGGAGCGCCTGCGCATCGCCCTCAACGCCGACAGCCTGGCCACCTGGTGGGCCGAGGCCGTGGGCGACTTCTGTGCCGAGCAGCATTTGCTTCTGGACCTGATCGTCGAAGACCAGACCGTGGGCCTCAAGCGTATGCGAGCCGGGGAGGTTGCGGCCTGCGTCTGCGCCAGCGAGCGGCCGGTGGCCGGTGCCCGCAGCGTGCTGCTGGGCGCCATGCGCTACCGTGCCCTGGCCAGCCCGGCCTTCCTTGCGCGGCATTTTCCCCAGGGTGTGCAGGCCGAGCGCCTGGCCCGGACGCCGGCCCTGGTGTTCGGCCCGGACGATTTCCTGCAGCACCGCTACCTGGCGGCGCTGGGGGTCGATGGCGGGTTCGAGCATCACCTGTGCCCTTCGTCCGAGGGCTTCATCCGCCTGACCGAGGCCGGCCTGGGCTGGGGGCTGGTGCCCGAACTGCAGGTGCGCGACCAGTTGGCGCGGGGTGTGTTGGTGGAGCTTTTGCCAGATAAGCCGATCGATGTGCCGCTGTACTGGCATCATTGGCGCAATGGTGGCCAACTGCTGGGTCTGCTCACCGAGCACCTGGCGCGTTCTTCGGCGCAATGGCTGGTGCCGTTGGCGTGACACAAGGCGTCAAGGCATCAGGCAATACCCCATGCAACACAAGTGTGCGACAGGCATGAAACACGAAAGCAATCGGAGCAAGTCATGAAAATTCTGGTCACCGGCGCAAGCGGCTTCATTGGTGGACGCTTCGCGCGTTTTGCCCTTGAGCAGGGCCTGGATGTACGGGTCAACGGGCGTCGGGCCGAAGGTGTGGAACATCTGGTGCGGCGTGGAGCCGAGTTCGTCCAGGGTGACTTGAGCGATGCCGATCTGGTGCGCGACCTGTGTCGCGATGTCGATGCGGTGGTGCACTGCGCGGGGGCGGTGGGGCTCTGGGGGCGTTATCAGGATTTCCATCAGGGCAACGTGCTGGTCACCGAAAACGTGGTCGAGGCCTGCCTCAAGCGCCATGTCCGGCGCCTGGTGCACCTGTCGTCGCCGTCGATCTATTTCGACGGTCGCGACCATCTGGGCCTGACCGAAGAACAAGTACCCAAGCGCTTCAAGCACCCTTATGCCGCCACCAAATACCTGGCGGAGCAGAAGGTGTTCGGCGCCCAGGAGTTCGGCCTGGAAGTGCTGGCGCTGCGTCCGCGTTTTGTCACCGGCGCCGGCGACATGAGCATTTTCCCGCGCCTGTTGAAGATGCAGCGCAAGGGCCGTCTGGCAATCATCGGCAATGGCCTGAACAAGGTCGACTTCACCAGTGTGCAGAACCTCAACGAAGCGCTGCTCAGCAGTCTGCTGGCCAGCGGCTCGGCCCTGGGCAAGGCCTACAACATCAGTAACGGCGCGCCGGTGCCGTTGTGGGACGTGGTGAACTATGTGATGCGCCAGATGGGCGTGCCGCAGGTCACGCGCTACCGCTCCTTTGGCCTGGCCTACAGCGTGGCGGCCCTCAATGAAGGCTTCTGCAAGCTCTGGCCCGGTCGTCCGGAGCCGACCCTGTCGCGCCTGGGCATGCAGGTCATGAACAAGAACTTCACCCTGGATATCAGCCGCGCCCGCCATTATCTGGATTACGAACCTAAGGTCAGCCTGTGGACCGCCCTGGATGAATTCTGCGGCTGGTGGAAGGCTCAGGACATAAGCTGAAAACAAACACTGAACCGAGTTCGGGGTTCAGGGTCGATCAGGGCGGCGGGTTAGCGGTTTATACTCGCCCCATTCAGCTATCACCGCGGTTCTAGAAAGGTTGCCCCATGCGTAACGATGCCAACGACGACTTCGACGATGTTCCAAGCCTGCGTGCCGATACCCTCGACGATGATTTCCCGACCACCGCCGCGGGCCGCGCGCGTACTTCGGTGCATTCGCGCAGCGTGCCGGCCGCCAAGGCCAAGGCAGCGAATGCCGGGCCGCTCTGGGCGCTGGTCGGCGCCCTGTTCTTCGCCTTTATCGGCCTGGCCTGGTGGAGCTTCCAGCAGATCTCGCTGATGGAGCAGCAACTGGTCGCCACCCAGGAGAGTTTCGCCCGTATCAGCGAAGAAGCGGCGGGGCGCCTGCAGGACATTTCCGGCAAGGTGGTTGCCAGCCAGTCCAGCGTCAACAGCGACAGCGAAGCCTTGAAGCTGCAGATCAAGCAGCTGGAAAGCCGGCTGCAGGACCAGGGCAAACAACAGCAAGGCGTGGCCGGACAGGCCACGGACCTGGACAAGCGCCTGGCCCAGATGACCGCGCAGGCGGCCGAGCAGCAGACAGCCAATACCCAGTTGCAGGCTCAGGTGAAAACCCTGAACAGCGAACTGGCGGCCCTGAAAAGCGCGCCTGCCGACACCAGCAAGGTCGATGCCCAGTTCAAGAGCCTGAACGGCGAGATCGCCGCCTTGAAGAAACAGGGCAACCCGAGCGCCGCCATCGAGCGTCTGGAGCAGGACATGATCGTGCTCAAGAGCCAGCAGGACAATCGTCCCGCCGCTGCCCAGGGCGGGACCAACACCGCCGAGTTCGACGTCTTCCGCGGCCAGGTCACCCGCAACATCAATACCCTGCAGAGCCAGATCCAGAATCTGCAGCAGCAGCTCAATACCCGCCCCTGACCTTGACGACCTTCCCGCGCCTGGCGTGGGAAGGTCGCGGTTTTGCCTCTTGCCCCCCTGTTTCGCTGAATACTCGACCATATCCTTTAGCCGTCTACGCTCTTGAAACACCAACAAGAACGAGGGACGCGCAATGAGGGGATTGCTTAGAGCCACGGTGCTGGGGTGGTTGCTGATGTTCTGTGGCAGCCAGGTCCAGGCGGCGGACGATGCCACGGCGGCCAAGGCCCTGCTGGAAAAGGCCCTGGCCTATTACCACGAGCAGGGTGACAAGGCCTTCGCCGCTTTCAGCCGGCAGGGCGAGTTCGTCGACAAGGACCGTTATGTGTTTGTGGTCGACACCCAGGGGGTGATGCTGGCCAGTGGCGGGCCGTCGTCGGCGCTGATCGGCCGCGATGTTTCCGAGGTGCTCGGGCCGGATCTGCAAAAGGCCTTCAAGGACGCGCTGAAGATTCCCGAGGGCAATGGCATCCAGCAAGCCGAATACCGCTGGCAGAACTGGGCCGACGGCAAGGTCGAGCGCAAGCATGTGTATTACCAGCGGGTCGGCGAGCGGATCCTGGCGGTCGGCTATTACCTGCCGCGAGCTTCCGCCGAGCAGGCCAGGGCCTTGCTGGACAAGGCGGCGAGCGAGCTGGTGAAGAACGAGAAGGGCACGCTGACGGCGATCAACTCGCTCAAGGGCGGTTTCCTGCAGGACGACCTGTATGTGTTCGTGGTCAATCTGGACAACCAGCGCTACGTGGCCCACGGCACCAATCTGCGGCTGATCAATACCGACTTCGGCAAGATCAAGGACCCGGACGGCAAACCTGTGGGCGAGCCGATCCTGGCGCTGATGGCCACCCAGGATCAGGGCGAGTATGAGTACCGCTGGAAGAACCCGGTGACGGCCAAGGTGGAAGACAAGCACGCCTACCTGCGCAAGGTCGGGCACTTCCTGGTGGCGGTGGGTTACTACAGCCCGTGAGGGCCGGTCGCCAGCCAGCTCCTGTGCAGNGGCGATGCCGTTATTTGACCTTGTCTTCACGCCCGCGCAGCAGCGCATTGGGCATGGCCAGCGCCGCGGCCAGCCCCAGCAACGACACCGCCGCGCTGACCATCAGCAAGTGTTTGAAGGTCAGCAGCAACTCGGCCCGCAAGGCTCCCTGTTCCGGACCCGGCGCGGCGTTCAGGCCGTCGAGCAGCACATTGCCCGAGTGGCCTTCGCCAATCAGCGCCGAACCGCTCAACTGGGCGAAGCTGGAGTCCTGCAACAGCGCCAGCAACAGTGCCGACATCAAGGCCACGCCCACCGCCCCACCGAGGGAGCGGAACAGGTTGGTGGTGCTGGTGGCGACCCCGATATCCCGTTGTTCCACCGAGTTCTGGCTGCCCACCAGCGAAGTCGGGAACTGCATGCCGGAGGCAATCCCGCTGAACAACATGAACACACTGCTCAGCAGCACCGCCTGGGGCGGGCTGAAGGCCATGCCGAGAACGGTCAGCGGCATCAGCAGGGCGCCACTGAGGATCATCGGTTTGTAGCGGCCGGTCACCGAGGTCATGCGTCCGGCGAAGTAGGCGCCTATCGGCAGGCCGATGGCCAGCGGCAGCAGGTGCAACGCCGCGCTGTCGGCACCGGCGCCGGTGACGCTCTGAAAGCGCAACGGCATCAGCACCGTCAGCGAGATGGCCTGGAAGCTGGTGAAGAACACCGTGCACCAGCACAGCATGGCGTTGCGGTTGGCGAACAGGTGCATGGGCAGCAGAGGTTCTTCCGTGCGCCGTTCATGCCAGGCGAACAGAGTCAGGGCGACGACGGCACAGGCCAGCAGGCCCAGCACCTCTTGGCTGCGCCAGGCGTGACCCTGGCCGAAGTGGGTGATCGCCAGCAGCAGGGCAGTCAGGCCGATGATCATCAACAGGGTGCCGAGGTAGTCGATGATAGGTTTGCGTTGCGGAATCGGCAGCCCCCGCAGATTGCGCCTGGCCACCAGCCAGGCACCCAGGCCCAGGGGCAGGTTGATCAGGAACACCCAGCGCCAGGACAGGTATTCGGTCATGTAGCCGCCGAGCACCGGGCCGGCGACGCTGGCCGCCGCGTACATGCTGCTGAAGTAACCCTGGTAACGCCCACGTTCGCGCGGCGGCACTATGTCGCCGATGATCGCCTGGCTGACCGAAATCATCCCGCCGGCGCCGATGCCCTGGACGATCCGCGCCAGCACCAGCTGTTCCATGTTCTGCGCCATGCCGCAGAACAGCGAGGCCAGGGTGAACAGGCCCATGCCGAACAGCATCAGCTTGCGTCGGCCATAGAGGTCGCCGAGCTTGCCGTAGATCGGCACCGACACGGTCATGGCCACCATGTAGCCGGAAATCACCCAGGCCAGCAGGCTGACGTCCTTGAACTGCGCGGAGATGGCGGGCATGGAGACCGCGACTATGGTCTGGTCCAGGGCGCCGAGGAAGATCGCCAGCATCAGGGCGATCAGTACGCTGCGAAGAGCCAATTGGGGTTGGCCAGGCTGGTTGGGATGGGTCACGAAAGAACCTGCGGGCAGTGATTGACCCGCAGGGTGCAAGGCGAGCGGGAATGCTCGCCAGTGTACTCGATAGGCCCCTACTCGATAGCCTCGTAAGGAAGGCCGACGTAATTTTCCGCGATGGTTTTGCGCCCGGCCTCGGAGTCGACGAAGTACGCCAGCTCCGACTCGGCGATGCGCTGGCTGAAGTCGTCGGAGTCGGGGAAACGGTGCAGCATCGCGGTCATCCACCAGGAGAAACGCTCGGCCTTCCAGATCCGCCGTAGGCAGATTTGCGAATACTTGTGCAGCAGGTCGGTGCGCTGCTCGCGGTAGACCTTGAGCAGAATGTTGAACAGCGTGCTGACATCGCTGGCGGCCAGGTTCAGGCCCTTGGCTCCGGTGGGGGGCACTATGTGCGCGGCGTCGCCGACCAGGAACATCCGTCCGTATTGCATCGGCTCGACCACGAAGCTGCGCAGCGGCGCGATGCTTTTCTCGATCGAGGGGCCGGTCACCAGGCGTTCGGCCAGCTCCTCGGGCAGGCGCTTCTTGAGCTCGTCCCAGAAGCGTTGATCGGACCAGTCGGCGACATTTTCCTCCGCCGGTACCTGCAGGTAGTAGCGGGTGCGGGTGGTCGACCGCATGCTGCACAGGGCAAAGCCGCGTTCGTGGCGGGCGTAGACCAGTTCGTCGTGGACCGGCGGGGTATCGGCGAGAATGCCAAGCCAGCCGAACGGATAGACACGCTCGAAAACCTTGAGCTTGTCGGCCGGGATCGACTGCCGGGCGACTCCGTGGAAACCGTCGCAGCCGGCGATGTAGTCGCAGTCCAGGCGATGGGGCTCGCCCTGGTAGTCGAAGGTCAGGTAGGGACGGTCGCTCTGCATGTCGTGGGGGTGCACGTTGTCGGCCTGGTAGAGGGTCCGGGCGCCGACGGCCTGGCGGGCTTGCATCAGGTCGCGGGTGACTTCGGTCTGGCCGTAGATCGTTACGCTCTTGCCACCGGTGAGGGCGTGCAGGTCGATGGCCACCCGGCGGCCGTCGAGGGCCAGTTCGAAGCCGCCGTGCACCAGGCCTTCGGCGTCCATGCGCTGGCTGACCCCGGCCTGGCGCAGCAGGTCGACCATGCCTTGTTCCAGCACCCCGGCGCGGATGCGCCCGAGTACGTAATCCGGGGTTTGTCGTTCAAGGATCAGGGTATCGATGCCGGCCTTGTGCAGCAGCTGGCCGAGCAGTAGTCCGGAGGGGCCGGCGCCAATGATGGCGACTTGAGTTTTCAGGGTTTTCATTGTTGTTATGACTCGCAAGCTTCACGCGAACAGGTTCGCTGAGTGATTTTTATGTTTCGAGTGCCTGCATTTTTCACTTGTGATGCTGTCAGTTGAAGGTGAAAACTGAGCCGATACCTGTTCATTTCACCAATCGGTGCGATTATCGCCCGTCACCCAGAGGCCTGGATTGCAGTTATGAATAAGCCTGCCTTGCCTTCAATTCCGGTGTTCAAACTCTATGGGGAAAGCCTGGATTGGCCGACACCGGACCTGCTGCACTGCGAAACCATTTCCAAGCGCAGCCGCGAGCACCATTGGGAAATCAAACCGCATCGGCATGCCGATCTCTGTCAGTTGCTGTTCGTGCATCGCGGGCAGGCCGAGCTGGAGATCGAAGGCCAGCGCACGCTGCTGGGGGAGTCGGCGCTACAGATCCTGCCGGCGCTGTCGGTGCATGGCTTTCGTTTTTCCGAGGACATCGACGGTTATGTGGTGACCCTGGCCGCGCCCTTGATGGCCCATCTGCAAGCCCAGCTGGGGCACTCGGTGAATGCCCTGGCCGTGGCCGAGAGCTACCCGGCGGGCGCCGATGGCGACTACCTGAACAGCCTGTTTGCCGCGTTGCAGAACGAGTACCAGGGGCGTGAGCCGGCACGGGAAATGCTCATGCACTCGCTGGTCAGCGTGATCATGGTGTGGGTCAGCCGCCAGGCGATCCGGCGCCGCAGCGCCAGCCAGCGACCGCAGCGGGCGCGGGAGTATTTCAATGGTTATATCCAGTTGGTGGAGACCCACTATCGCGAGCATGTGAAGGTCGAGGACCTGGCGCACAAGCTGGGAATTTCCGTCTCCCACCTCAATGGCACCTGCCGTGAACTGGCGGGCCAGCCGGCCCTGCAGATCATGCATGAGCGTCAATTGCTGGAGGCCAAGCGTCTGCTGACCTACACCAGCATGACCATCTACGAGATTTCCGACACCCTGGGGTTTTCCGATCCCACCAACTTCACCCGGCTGTTCCGCCGCCGGGTCGGGATCTCGCCCAAGGCCTTCCGCGACCGCCTGAAGAGCGATCACGAACAATGACGCCGCGCGCCGGCATCATTTCAGGGAGTTGAGGGTCGCATTGTGCGGGATGCACTGGTCGACGTTGCAGCTGGCGTAGACACGTGGCTGTTGCCGGGCCTGCTCGACGCGATAGGCCGCTGTTCCATACAGCGCCAGGGTCACGGTGCAGGTGACGAAAATGGCCAGGTATCTTCTTGTTTTGATGTTCATGGCAAACACCTCTGAACGAATACCCCTGCGCGTGTGGGGGGTACTGTTATCAGCATAGATCAGCCACATGGATCAGCCATGGCCGCTGGCCAGGTCGCGGGCAGCGTGTTGACGGGGTATTCAGCGGTCTTATCGGGTTTTACAGCCCCTTGTCCCACTCCGGTTCTTCGGGGAAGCGCAGCACCAGGAAGTCCAGCATGCTGCGCAGGGCCACCGGCATGTGTTTGCGCGAGGCGTAGACCGCGTACATGTTCATTTTCCGGGGTTCGGCCTGGGGCAGCAGGCGCACCAGTTCGCCGCTGTGGATATACACCCAGGCCTGATAGGTGGGCAGCATGGACACGCCGGCCCCGGCCATGGTCGCGCGCAACAGGGTGCTGGCGTCGTTGGCGCTGATATTGCCCTGCACCGGTACCGAAATCTGTTCACCGTCCTGCTCGAAATGCCACAGGCTCTTGCCGAAATAGGAGTGGGTCAGGCAGTTGTGCTGGCTGAGCTCCTCGACCCGCTGTGGTGTCGGGTGCTCGCGCAGATAGGCCGGGGAGGCGCAGATCACCGAGCGGCATATCGTCAGCCGCCGGGCGATCAGGTTCGGGTCCAGGTCGTTGCTGGCGCGGATCGCCAGGTCGATGCGTTCGTCCACCAGGTTCACTGCGCGGTCGAGCATCTGCAGGTCGATGCTGACCCCGGGGTAACGCTCGACGTAGGCGGCCATGGCATCCGCCAGCTGGGCCTGGCCGAACGAGGTGCTGGCGCTGATGCGCAGCAAGCCGCGGGGCACATCGTCCGGTTCGCTGACGGCGGCCTGCATGTCCATCGACAACTCGAGCATCTGCTGGCAGCGGGGCAGGATCTCGGTGCCCGCCGCAGTCAGGCTCAGCTTGCGGGTGGTGCGGTGCATCAGCCGGGCGCCGACCCAGTCCTCCAGCTCCGCCAGATAGCGCGAAACCACGGGCCGCGAGAGGTCCAGGTGGTCGGCCGCGGCCGATTGGCTACCGAGATCGACTACGGTAACGAAGACGCGCATTGCTTGAAGACGATCCATGATTTGCCCGCTTTCAGAAACAAACTATGTCCAAGCATCGCATTTTTTGTAACGAGTGCGGCAACTAAGCTTCATCTCCATCGCCACCTACCCATGGCCACTTACGGCCGACAGACCATCGGAGCTGCATATGATCGGATTCACCTCACTCAAGCGCCTGCTGCTGGCGACCGCCACCCTGGGTTTCGCCGCCCATGCCGCCGCCGTCGAGCCGGCCCTGAAGCTGGATGTATACAACCCGGGCACCGCGGCGATCTTCCCGGTGACTTCGGTACTGGTCAGCGGCAAGAAGGAAGCGATCCTGGTGGACGCGCAGTTCGGCAAATCCCAGGCCGAGCAACTGGTGGAGAAGATCCGCGCCAGCGGCAAGCAACTGACCACCATCTACATCAGCCATGGTGACCCGGACTACTACTTCGGCCTGGACACCATCACCCAGGCCTTCCCCAAGGCCAAGGTCGTGGCGTCGCAGCCGACGGTCGAGCACATCAAGGCCACGGTCGAAGGCAAGCTCGCGTTCTGGGGCCCGAAAATGGGCGCCGACGTGCCGGCCAAGACCATTGTGCCGGGCGTGCTCAAGGGCCACAGCCTGACCCTGGAAGGGCAGAAGCTGGACATCATCGGCCTGGACGGCAAGCAGCCCGACCGCACCTTCGTCTGGATCCCGTCGATCAAGGCGGTCGTCGGTGGCGTGGTGGTGGCGGAAAACATCCATGTGTGGATGGCCGATACCCAGACCGCGCAATCCCACAAGGACTGGCTGACGACTCTGGACAGCATCGCCGCGCTGAAACCCCAGACCGTGGTGCCGGGCCATTACCTGGGCGAAAGCGCCCGCTCCCTGGCTCCCGTGCATTTCACCGCCGACTACATCAAGGCCTTCGATGAAGAAACCGCCAAGGCCAAGGATTCCGCCGAACTGATCGCGGCGATGAAAAAGCGTTACCCGGACCTGGGCGAAGACAGCTCCCTGGAGCTGAGCGCCAAGGTCGCCAAGGGCGAAATGAAGTGGTGATTCGACTGTCCCCGCGCCTGGCGCGGGGGCACTCCCTGCAAGGCTTTGTCTCACTTATCGGAACTGGAGAACTGTCATGAGCAAGATCGCAATCATTGGTGCCACCGGTCGTGCCGGTAGCCAACTGTTGGAAGAGGCCCTGCGTCGTGGTCACAGCGTCACCGCGATTGCCCGTGACCCGGCGAAAATCGGCAATCGCGCCGGTGTGGTGAGCAAGGCGGTCGACGCGCTGGACGGCGCGGCGTTGCAGGCGGCGGTCGCCGGTCACGATGTGGTGATCAGCGCGGCGCTCTTTTCCACTATCCCGCCCAAGGCCCTGATCGAGCCGGTGAAAAAAGCCGGCGTCAAGCGCCTGCTGGTGGTGGGTGGTGCCGGTACCCTGTTGCTGCCCGACGGCAGCCGGGTGATCGACTCCGTCGGTTTTCCGGAAGAGTACAGGCCAGAGGCCAGTGCCGGTGCGGTGCTCCTCGATACCCTGCGCCAGGAGAAAGAGCTGGACTGGAGCTTCCTGTCGCCATCGGCGGAATTCGTCGAAGGCGAGCGCCGCGGGCAGTTCCGCCTGGGCCAGGACCATCTGCTGGTGAGCGCCGAAGGCAAGAGCTGGATCACCTTCGCCGACTTTGCCATCGCCCTGATCGATGAGCTGGAAACACCGAAGCACTCCCGCCAGCGTTTCACTGTCGGTTACTGAGACACCTGTAGCCGCTGCCGAAGGCTGCGATCGAGCGCGTAGCGCTCGTCATCCAGGCACCGCAGTGATACCTGCAAGAACGCGGTGCCTGGTTTTACGACTGCTGCGCAGCCGATCGCAGGCTGCGCCAGCGGCTACAGAGTTACAGGGCTATATCGGTTACAGGGCTATCTGGCCCGAGCCTGTTCCACCAGCCAGTCCAGCAAGGCCCGCAACTGCGGCGACGGCGCTGATCGGTCGGGGTGGACCAGGTAGTAGCCCAGGCCGGTGCGCACCTTCAATGCAAATGGCATGACCAGCCGTCCGGCGCTCAGGTCTTCGCCGATCAATGCCCAGTCGCCAATGGCCACTCCCGTCCCCTGGGAGGCGACCGACATCGCCAGGTCCAGGGTTTCGAAATGCTGCCCCTTGCCGATGTTGTTCAGCACCGTTCCCGAGGCTTTCAGCCAGGTATTCCAGTCATGGGTATCCAGGGTCGGATGCAGCAGCATGTGTTGCTGCAGGTCGGCCGGGGTCTTCAGCGGTATCGCCCCTTCGAGCAATGCCGGTGAACACACCGGCGTCAGCTGTTCGTCGAACAGCTGATAGGCCCCGAGGGTGGAGGGGGGCGGGGCGCCGTAAATCACCGCGGCGTCGAAGTGTTCGCGGCTGAAGTCGACCCCGTGCTGCACCGTGGTGGTCAGCCGCACAGGCACGTCCGGCCGCTCTTTCTGCCACTGCATCAGGCGTGGCAACAGCCAGCGCATCACGCAGGTGGACGCCTTGAGTTGCAGGGTGTCGCGGTTCACCCCGATCTGTTCCACCCCCTCGCCGATCAGGCCGAACACCTGTTCCACCCGTGGCAGCCATTCCCGTCCTTCGGCCGTCAGGCTCAGGCCGCGGGCCTGGCGCTGGAACAAGGCATAACCCAGGTGGCTCTCCAGGCCGGCGATCTGCCGGCTCACCGCGCCCTGGGTGATGTGCAGCTGCTCGGCCGCGTGGGTGAAGTTGCAGCAGCGCGCGGTGATCAGAAAGGTGTGCAGCGCGGGCAAGGGCGGGAGGCGTTTCATAAAGGGCCAAGGCATGACGTGAGGACATGGCTAGTATGACTTTTTATCCATTGTTCCCGCTACACGTGGCCCGTTCCAATGACGCCTTCCCCGTGCCTGGCCACGCATCGGCCAGCCAGGCACACCGTCTCAAGCGAACAAGAAGGGCAAGACATGGCGACGTGCGGCGAAGTGTTGGTCAAATTACTCGAAGGTTATGGCGTCGAGCAGGTCTTCGGCATTCCGGGGGTGCACACCGTCGAGCTGTATCGCGGTCTGGCCCGTTCGCGCATCAGGCATGTCACGCCGCGTCACGAACAGGGCGCCGGTTTCATGGCCGACGGTTATGCCCGCACCAGCGGCAAGCCGGGGGTGTGCTTCATCATCACCGGCCCCGGGATGACCAACATCACCACCGCCATGGGCCAGGCCTATGCCGACTCGATTCCGATGCTGGTGATTTCCAGCGTGCAGTCGCGCAGCCAGCTCGGCGGCGGCCGCGGCAAGCTGCATGAGCTGCCGAACCAGGGCGCCCTGGTGGGCGGCGTGGCGACGTTCTCCCATACCCTGATGTCCGCGGCGGAGCTGCCGGGCGTGCTGGCCCGCGCCTTCGCGCTGTTCCAGGCCGGTCGGCCGCGCCCGGTGCATATCGAAATCCCCCTCGACGTGCTGGTGGAGGAGGCCGATGACCTGCTCGACAGCGAGCCGGTGAGCATTGCCCGGGCCGGTGCCGCGCCCGCCGCCATCGCCCGGATGAGCCAACTGCTGGCAGGCGCCCGGCGTCCGCTGATCCTCGCCGGTGGCGGTGCGATCGATGCCGCCGCGTCCCTGACCCGCCTCGCCGAATTGCTCCAGGCACCGGTGGCCCTGACCATCAATGCCAAGGGCATGCTGCCGTCGCGGCACCCGCTGCTGATCGGCTCGACCCAGTCGCTGGTGGCGACCCGCGCCCTGGTGGCCGATGCCGACGTGGTCCTGGCCATCGGCACCGAGCTGGCCGAAACCGACTACGACGTGACCTTCGCCGGTGGCTTCGAGATTCCTGGCGCCCTGCTGCGCATCGACATCGACCCTGACCAGACCGTGCGCAACTATCCACCCAAAGTAGCGCTGGTGGCCGACTCCCACAGCGCAACCGAAGCCTTGCTGGCCGAGCTGGGTAAGCAGCCGCTGAGTGAGCGCGACAGTGCCTGGGGCACCGCCCGTGCCGCTGCCTTGCGCAACGCACTGGAGCAGCAGTGGGACGCGCCGACCCGGGCGCAGACGCTGTTCCTCGAAACCCTGGTGCAGGAGCTGCCGGAGATCGTCATCGTCGGCGACTCCACGCAGCCGGTGTACAGCGGCAACCTGACCTTCAACCCCGAGCGTCCGCGCCGCTGGTTCAACTCCTCGACCGGCTACGGCACCTTGGGTTATGCCTTGCCGGCGGCAATCGGCGCCTGGCTCGGTGGCGCTTCCGAGCGCAATGCCCGGGGCCCGGTGGCGTGCCTGATCGGCGACGGCGGCCTGCAGTTCACCCTGGCGGAACTGGCCTGCGCGGTGGAAGCGCGCACGCCGATCATCGTGCTGCTGTGGAACAACCAGGGCTACGAAGAAATCAAGAAATACATGGTCAACCGCGACATCGAGCCGGTGGGCGTGGACATCTACACGCCGGACTTCATCGGCGTAGCCAAGGCCCTAGGCTGCGCTGCCGAGGCCATCGACAGCGTCGACGGATTGCGCGATGCCCTGCGCGCGGCCAGCGATCGCCAGGGCCCGACCCTGATCGAAATCGACCAGGCCGGCTGGATGCGGGCGGTGCAAGCATGAGCCAGGCAAACCTGTTGAACGGCCTCTACATCGAGGGTCAGTGGCGTGCCGGCAGCGAGCTGCTGCCAGTGATCAATCCCTCCACCGAAGAGCCGCTGGCGCTGGTCGCTGGTGGCGACCGGAACAGCCTCGAGCAGGCGGTGACTGCCGCCCAGGTCGGGCTCGTGCACTGGGCCGCGGCCAGCGGTGCCGAGCGTGGCGCGGTGTTGCGAAGGATCGCCGCCGGTGTCGCCGAGCGTCGTGAACGCCTGATGCACCTGCAGTCGAGCAACAACGGCAAGCCGCAATTCGAAGCGGCCATCGACGTCGATGACGTGATTGCCACCTTCGAGTACTACGCGGGGCTGGCCGAAGGTTTGGACGCTGCCCAGGATCGCGACGTGCCGCTGCCCAGCGATGATTTCAGCGCCCGTGTGCGGCGTGAGCCCTGTGGCGTGGTCGGCCTGATCGTGCCGTGGAACTTCCCGATGGTCACCACCGCCTGGAAGCTCGCGCCGGCCCTGGCTGCCGGTTGCAGCGTGGTGCTCAAGCCCTCGGAAGTCACCCCGCTGCCGGAACTGGAGCTGGCGGCGATCATCGCCCAGAGCGGCTTGCCCAAGGGCGTGTTCAACCTGGTCTGCGGCACCGGGCTGGCGGTGGGCGCGCCGCTGGCGGCCGATCCGCGGGTGGCGAAGATTTCCTTCACCGGCAGCAATGCGGTCGGGGTCCAGGTCATGCAGCGCGCGGCGGAGACGGTCAAAGGCGTGAGCCTGGAGCTGGGCGGCAAATCTTCGCTGCTGGTGCTGGCGGATGCCGATCTCGAGTTGGCGGTGGAGCTGGCCTGTGGCGGCGGTTTTTTCAACGCCGGGCAGATGTGCTCCGCCACCAGCCGGGTGCTGGTGGCCGACGAGCTGGCGGACGAGTTCCTGCTGCGCCTCAAGGCGCGGGCCGAGGCGATTCGGGTGGCGGACCCTTTCGATCCGGATGTGGAGATGGGCGCGCTGGTCAACCAGGCGCAATACCAGCGAGTGCTGGGCCATATCGATCGCGGGCTGAGTGTCGGGGCCAAGCTGGTATGCGGTGGCGAGCGCCCGACGGATCGCGTGCGCGGCTTTTTTGTCCGGCCGACCATCTTCACCGAAGTGCCCCTCGACAGTGCGCTGTGGTGTGAGGAGATCTTTGGCCCGGTGCTCTGCGTGCGCAGTTTCGCCAGCGAGGCCGAGGCCATCGCGCTGGCCAACGACAGCGAATTCGGCCTGGTGGCCAGTGTGGTCGGCGCCGATCTAGAGAACACCGAGCGGGTCGCCAATGCCTTGCAGGCCGGGCTGGTGTGGATCAACGCGCCGCAAGTGATCTTCCCGCAGACCGCCTGGGGCGGCTACAAGCAGAGCAGCATCGGCCGCGAGCTGGGGCCTTGGGGATTGCAGGCGTTCCAGGAGATCAAGCACGTGGTTCGAGCACGCTGAGTCCGTCCCCTGTAGGAGCGAGCTTGCTCGCGAAGCGGTTGGACTATGACTCCGGTGTCACGGCAGGAGCGCCGCTGCGCGGCTATCGCGAGCAAGCTCGCTCCTACAGGGGGAGTCAGACACTGCTGCGCAGGCGCGCCATATCCCGCAGCGGCGGGGCGCCGAACTGGCGGCTGTACTCGCGGCTGAACTGCGAGGGGCTTTCGTAGCCGACCCGGTAACCGGCGGCGGACGCCTCCAGCCCTTCAGTCAGCATCAGGCGCCGGGCTTCCTGCAGGCGCAGTTGCTTCTGATACTGCAGGGGGCTCATGGCGGTCATGGCCTTGAAGCGGTGGTGCAGGGTCGACACGCTGAGGTTCACCCCGCGCGCCAGGTCGTCGATGCGCAGCGGTTGCTCGTAGTTGCCGTTCAGCCATTTGATGGCCTGGCTGACCCGGTGGCCCTGGCTGTTGGCGATGGCGATCTCATACAAGCGGTGGCCCTGGGGGCTGCGCAGCAGCCGGTAGAGAATCTCCCGGCGAATCAGCGGCGCGAGCATGGCGATGTCTTTGGGTGTATCCAGCAGGCGGGTCAGGCGCAGCACGGCGTCGAGCATCGGCGTATCCAGGCGTTCCACATACAGGCCGCGGCCGACAGGACGGTTCGGCACCCCCAGCGGCCCGGCATCGGCGATCAGCGTGCTGATTTCGGCCGGGTCGATGTCCAGGCGCAGGGCCAGGACCGGTTCCAGCGGCGAGACATCGGCCAGGCGTCCGCTCAATGGCATGGAAACCGAGACCACCAGGTAATTGAGCGGGTCGTAGTTGAACTCTTCGTCGGCCAGCCGTACTTCCTTGCGACCCTGGGCCATGATGCACAGGGCCGGCTGGGCCAGCACCGAGGCGAAATCGTGGGAGTGGCTGTAGCGCGAAACGAACAGCGACTGGATCGCCGTGGCATAGCTGCCGTCTTCGCCGGTGTTGCGAGCAATGATCCCGGCCAGCTCCGCCCGCTGTTTTTCCATTTCCGCATCCAGTGGCGGCTGCTGGGTTTCGAGCGATGACATGAAGGCCCCTCCGGGAAGATTGCGATGGCCACAGCTTAAATTTGTGCAAGCGCCAGGGGTAGGCGATTCCTGCGTAAATCTTGCCTGATCCTGCCACACGTGCGCGCGTGAGCAGAGCCGAGTCCTGTACGCGGGCTGTCACTTGCTTGAAACAACGTTGTGGTTTTTTTTCGCGGGCGGGGCTGGAGCCGCTGTTCTCGAATCAGGTTCGCAGGATTGTGCAATACGCTGGCAGGAATCGACTAACGGCCGTTGCGCCGGGCGCTTAATCTTGGATCCTGTCGCAGCCCGTCCCATGGCTGCCTCGACACCACCCTGGGAGGGTCGCACATGTCCACGCATATTCCCGTCAGCCACATGGCATTCGTCCGCGCCCGCGCCGGTCGCTCAACCGAGTTGGGTGCTCGCTTGAGCAGTCTGATCGAACCATCCCGCCAGGCCACAGGTTGCCTGCAGTTCGCCTTGCAGCATTCGCAGTGCGACGCTGATTTGTGGTTGGTATCCGGATTCTGGAGCAGCCAGCAGGCGATGACCGATTACTTCTGTTCTCCGGCCATGGCGATATTCGCCGAGCTGGTCCAGGACCTGGTGGTCAACAGCCTGGATTTCCATACCTTCAGCGACGTCTCGGCGGCCCAGGCCGAAGGCGAATACGCGCAACTGAACGGGGCACCGGTACACCAGCTGGCCAGCTGAGGGTTTAGAATGGCCGACTTTCCATTGGCCAGGATCAGCAACATGGCACGTAAAGAGTTTGCAGCATACGAAGCGGTTTCCGCCGTGGTTCCAGGTGAAGGGGGCTACAGCGCCGCCATCGCGGTCAAGGCCCTGGGTGGTTCGGGGGCACCGCGCTTTCACAAGGTTCTGGACGACCAGAAATTCAAGACCGCCCACGACGCCGACCTGGCTGCCGCGCAGAAGCTTGAGCAGTTGATCGACGTGAACGAAGACGGCGAACTGGCCTGGGAAACGGCCTGATCCGGGTGGCTATCTGATCTGAGAAGCTACCTGGTCTGAGAAATCACCTGATCTGAGAAGCTATCTGACCGCCCCCGGGCGGAACATCTTGAACAAGGCCTCTGGCCCCAGCTGGAAATAATCCGCCGGCCCGCCGCCGCGCAGAATCGGTTCTGCCGCGGCGGTGTCGTATATCCCATCCTTGAGCAGCCACTTGGCGATATGCACGGCGACCACCTCGCCGAGGATCAGCCAGCTGGGCATCAGTTCCTGATCCGCGCGCTGCAGTTGAATGATCTGGGTGACCTTGCACTCGAAGGACACCGGGCTTTCGGCTACCCGCGGCACAGCAATCACCTTCGAAGCCACGGGCGTCAGCCCCGCCAGTTCGAACTCATTGACCTCGGCCGATACGGCCGCGCAGCTCTGGTTCATCTGCTCGGCCAGTGGGCGGGTGGCGAGGTTCCAGGCGAACTCGCCGGTCTGCTCGATGTTGTTCAGGCTGTCTTTGCGACCGATGCTGGAGAAACCGATGATCGGCGGAATGTAATTGAAGGCGTTGAAAAAACTGTAGGGCGCCAGATTCAGCCGGCCCTGCAGGTCCTGGGAGGAGATCCAGCCGATCGGGCGCGGGCCGACGATGGCGTTGAACGGATCGTGGGGCAGGCCGTGGCCCTGGGCGGGTTCGTAGTAATGGATGTCTTCGGACATGACAGGCTCTTGCGCGGACAAAGAGGGAAGGCCGCCATAGTGCAAGCCATCGAAAGTGAATGCCAGCCTCGCGCCTGCGGTTTTCCCCGGGCCAGAAACAACTAAGCCCGGCCGAAGCCGGGCTGCGGGGCATCCCTGAGGGTTAGCCGATGGCAGCGGCGGTTCCGGTGCGATCGAAGCCGTCGGCAGCGATTGCGTCAGCGGTGCCGGTGCGATCGAAACCATCGGAGGCGACTGCGCCTGCGGTACCAGTGTGATCGAAACCATCGGAGGCGACTGCGCCTGCAGTACCGGTGTGATCGAAGCCATCGGAAGCAACTGCGCCTGCGGTGCCGGTGTGATCGAAGCCATCGGAGGCGACTGCGCCTGCGGTGCCGGTGTGATCGAAGCCATCAGAAGCAACTGCACCTGCGGTGCCAGTGTGGTCGAAACCGTCGGAAGCCAGGCTGGCGCTGGCCGAGCTGCCCGAGGTGAAAGTGGCCGAGCCGGTACGGTCGTAACCATCGGCGGCGAAGGTGTTGGCGGCCAGTACGGAAAGGGTCAGGGCGAGGATCAGTTGGCTTTTCATGGTGGTCACTCCAGGTTCGTTGACGTTTTGTGCAGTGGGTGTGAAATGAATACTACGCCAGTTAATTTGATTAAAAAGCGCAAATAAATGCTTAAAAATATCGATTCAATCGATGTTTGTGGCGTCAGGACTCACTGCATAAAGCCTCTTGCCTGCTTCTGCCGCGTTTGACGCGTCGACACCGATTTCGATGGAGGCAGAATGCGGGCAGGGCATTAACCGATCATTAACCTGTCCGAACCGTCGAAAAATCGCGATCGACGGTTCTATCGGCAGTGGCAGGGGCTTGTCGGCGATGATTGCCGGAGGGCTTGCTACAAGAGCTGGAGGGGATCGTTGAGCGGTTGTGTTGTGGTTATCGCGGGCAAGTCGGATCGCCGCCTGCTCGCTCCTACTGTAGGAGCGAGGCTTGCCCGCGATGGCGGTTTACCTGACGCCACAGCGCGAGGGCCTTGCACCCTCGCGCTTTTTATTGCGGATCAGTCAGTCTCGATCCGCGAGTGTTTGCGGGTGTCTTTCATGGTGATGTAGACCAGCAGCGACACGGCGATGCAGGCGGTGACATACCAGTAGTAACCGGTCTCCATGCCGACGCTCTTGAACCACAGCGCGATGTATTCGGCGGTGCCGCCGAAGATCGACACGGTCAGCGCATAGGGCAGGCCCACGCCCAGGGCGCGGATCTCGGTCGGGAACAGCTCGGCCTTGACCACTGCGTTGATCGAGGTATAGCCGCTGACGATGATCAGCGCCGCCATGATCAGGAAGAACGCGCCCCACCAGCTCTGGACGGTGTGCAGGGTGGTGAGGATCGGCACGGTGAAAAGAGTGCCGAGGATGCCGAAGGCGATCAGGATCGGACGGCGGCCGATCTTGTCCGACAGCGCACCGATCACCGGTTGCAGGCACATGAACAGGAACAGGGTGGCCGCGGAAATGGTGGTGGAGTCGGAGATGCTCATGCCGACGGTGTTCACCAGGTATTTCTGCATATAGGTGGTGTAGGTGTAGAAGGCCAGGGTGCCGCCCATGGTCAGGCCGACCACGGTCATCAGCTCTTTCGGATGACGCATCAGGGTGCGCATCAGGCTTTCTTTCGGCTTTTCCTTCTTCTTGGTGAAGGACTCGGTTTCTTCCATGCCACGACGCAGGTACAGCGCCACGACCGCGCACAGGGCGCCGATGCCGAACGGAATGCGCCAGCCCCAGGATTGCAGCTGTTCGGTGGTCAGCACGTTCTGCAGCACGATCAGGACCGCCAGGGCGATGAGCTGGCCGGAGATCAGGGTCACGTACTGGAAGCTGGAGAAGAAGCCGCGACGTTCCTTGGTCGCCATCTCGCTGAGGTAGGTGGCCGAGGTGCCGTATTCGCCGCCGACCGACAGGCCCTGCATCAGGCGCGCCAGGACCAGCAGGATCGGGGCGCCGACGCCGATGGTTTCATAGCCGGGAGTCAGGGCGATGATCAGGGAGCCGAAGCACATCAGCAGCACCGAGGCCATCAATGCGGCCTTGCGGCCCTTGCGGTCAGCGTAGAGCCCCATCAGCCAACCGCCGATCGGACGCATCAGGAAGCCCACGGCGAAGATCGCGGCGGTGTTGAGCAGTTGGGCGGTGGTGTCGCCCTTGGGGAAGAAGACTTTGGCGAAGTACAGGGAGAAGGCGGCGTAGACGTACCAGTCGTACCACTCGACCATGTTGCCCACCGAACCGCTGAAGATCGATTTCAGGCGACTGGCAGTGGTCTTTTCTTTGGCAGGCGCAGCTGCCGCCCCAAGAGGCAGGGTTTGCGAGTTATCCATGACGGATCCTTCATTTAATTGTTTTTGTGGAGCGCGCCGAAACGCAGCCTGCTGGGGCTATAGCAGGAGCTGTGCCAGGAGCTGAGAGGCCCGGTTTAGAAGGGGCTTGAGAATTCTATGAGCGGAAATCCGCTCATTGGCGAGGGTGCGTGAGCGGAAAGTTGCCGATTGAGCGGTGTTTGTGAGGACGCCATCGCGGGCAAGTCGGATCGCCGCCCGCTCGCTCCTACAGTAGGAGCGAGGCTTGCCCGCGATAGGGATGGCCCGGATAAAACATCTCCTCGGGCATCACTCCTCCCCGAGAAACATCTCCCGCGCCAACCCATGGCGCTGCATCTTTTCATTGAAGGTGCGGCGCGGCAGTTGCAGCTCATTGAGCACCGCCTTGATGTCGCCCTTGTGCCGGGTCAGCGCGGCCCGCAGGCATTGCGCCTCGAAGGCTTCCTGCTGCGCCGCCAGGGACTGGCCGGGGTCGATGGTTTCCGGCTCCGGCTCGCCCAGGCCGAGCACCTGGCGTTCGGCGACGTTGGCCAGCTCGCGCACGTTGCCCGGCCAGTTGTGGCTCAGCAGGCGGCTCAACTGCGCCCCGCTCAGGGGCGCGACGCCGCGGCCCAGGCGCTCGGCGGCGGCATGGGCGAAATGTTCGTAGAGCAGCGGAATGTCCTCGCGCCGGTCCCGCAGCGGCGGCAGGCGCAGCTGCGCGACGTTCAGGCGGTAGGCCAGGTCTTCGCGAAAGCGCCCGGCGCGGGCTTCGTCCAGCAGGTCCGGCTTGGTCGCGGCAATGATCCGCAGATCCACGGCAATGCTCTGGTTGGAACCCAGTCGCTCGAGCTTCTGTTCCTGCAGCACCCGCAGCAGCTTGACCTGCTGGGCCAGCGGCATGCTTTCGATCTCGTCGAGGAACAGGGTGCCGCCGTCGGCGTATTCCAGCTTGCCGATGCGCTTGCCCTGGGCGCCGGTAAAGGCGCCGCTTTCATGGCCGAACAGTTCGGCTTCGAACAGTTGCTCGGGGATCGCCGCGCAGTTCAGGGCGACAAAGGGCTTGTCGGCGCGCGACCCGAAGTCGTGCAGGCAGCGGGCGACCAGTTCCTTGCCGCTGCCGGTCTCGCCGCGGATCAGCACGTTGACCGGCAGCGCGGCCAGGTCGACCACCTGGCGCCGCAGGGTCTGCAAGGCGCGGGACACGCCGAGCAGGGTGGAGTCGATTTTCTCCCGGGTATCGGCCTGTTCGTGCAGGCGCCGGTTCTCCAGGACCAGGCCGCGTTTGTCCAGGGCCCGGCGCAGGCTGCTCAGCAGGGTTTCCGGGCTGAAGGGTTTTTCCAGGAAGTCATAGGCGCCGTCGCGCATCGCTTCCACCGCCATCGGCACGTCGCCGTGGCCGGTCAGCAGGATCACCGGCAGGTCGGCGTCGCGCTGCTGCACCTGTTTGAGCAGTTCCAGGCCGCTGATGCCGGGCATGCGCACGTCGCTGAGGATCACCCCGGGGAAGTCCCTGGGCAGCCGGGCCAGGCAGTCCTCGGCGCGACTGAACAGCTGCACCTCGAAGCCCGACAGGCTCAGCCATTGTTCGACGGCGGTGCGAATACTGGCTTCGTCGTCGACCAGCATCACCGAATTCAACATGGGATATGCGCCTCCAGGTCGATGGGCAGGCTCAGGGTGAAGATCGCGCCCTGGCCTTGATTGCCGGCGCTCAGGCGCCCGCCCAGTTCGTGGACGATAGCGTAGGACACCGCCAGGCCCAGGCCCAGGCCGTCGCCCACCGGCTTGGTGGTGAAGAACGGGTCGAAGACGTTCGGCAGATGTTCTTCGGCGATGCCGCCACCGCTGTCGATGACGCTCAGGCTCCACAGCTGCTGGTTGGCTTCGAGGCGGATTTCCAGGTGCTTGAGGGGCTTGTCGTGCATGGCGTCCAGGGCGTTGCGCAGCAGGTTGATCAGCACCTGCTCCAGGCGTATGGCATCGCCGCGCACCCAGGCCGGGCGCGTCAGTTGCAAGTGCGTGTCGACCTGTTCGTCGCGCAATCGGGTGTCCAGCAGTTGCAGGGCCTGATCCACCACCGCCGCCAGGTCCAGGCGTTCGCGCAGGCCGCTGGGGCTCTTGCGGGCGAAGGTTTTCAGGTGGCCGGTAAGGCTGGCCATGCGGGTCAGCATATCGTCCAGCGGTTTCAGGGCCTGGTAGGCCTCGTCGACCCGCCCGTGATCGAGCAGCAGGCGCAGGGTGGCCAGTTGCATGCGCTGGGTGGTCAGCGGCTGGTTGATTTCGTGGGCCAGGGCCGCGGACATCTGCCCCAGGGCCGCCAGCTTGGCCGACTGCACCAGGCCATCCTGGGCGGTGCGCAGGTCGCGGGTACGCTCCTCGACCAGGCGTTCGAGCTCCTCGCGGCTGCGCTGGCGCAGCCTGGCCAGGCGCCAGCGCTGGTTGAGGAACAGCAGCAGGAACACCAGGGTCAGCCAGGCGCCGGCCGCAGCCAGGCCGGCGTTGCGCCGGTCTTCGAAGGCGATCTGCGGGCGGCGCAGCAAATGCAGGGTCCAGCCTTCGGTGGCCAGCGGCAGGGACTCCCACAGGTAGTCGACGCTGCCGTCCGGGCCCTCGACCCGGGTCAGCGTACTGTCGTCGTCAAAGCGCCGCAGCGGCCGATGTTCGAGCGGGGTCAGCAGTTGCTTGTCGTATTGCCGGGTGGCCTTGAGTTCGGCGCGGTCGCTGTCCGACAGCGGGCGCAACTGGCGATAACGCCAGCCCGGCTGGTTGGCGATGAACACGATGCCACGGGCATCGCTGACCAGCAGGGTGTCGCTGCCCTGGCTCCATTCGCGCTCCAGTTCGGGGAATTCCAGTTTCACCACCATGGCGCCGAGAAACTGTTCCTGCTCGCCCTTGACCGCGCTGGAGAGGAAATAGCCGGGAATGCCGCTGGTGACGCCTACGGCATAGAAGCGTCCGCTGCCCTGGCTGCGGGTCTGGCTGAAGTAGGGGCGAAAGCCGTAGTTGTGTCCGACGTAGCTGCTGGGCAGGCGCCAGTTGCTGGCGGCCACCGCGAGGCCGGTATGGTCCAGTAGCTCCAGGGTGGAGGAGCGGGCGGCGCCGTTGATCCGTTCCAGTTTGCGGTTCAGGGCGTCCTGCTGTTCCGGGCCGACCGGACCCTTGAGCGCCGAGCGCAGTTCCGGGTCCAGCGCCAGCACGGCGGGCAGGGCGCGGTAACGTTCGATCAGGGTATGCAGGGAGTTGGCGTACAACGCCAGTTGCTCGCTGGCGCGGGCGGCATCGTCCTCCAGCGCCTGACGCTCGGCATGGCGCATGGCGAAGGTCGCGCTGACCATAGCGCCGGCGAGAATCAGCAGGGTATAGAAGGCCAAACGCAGCGGACGGGAGATCTGGGCCATGAGTCAAGGGCAGGCTGAAAGGGGCAGGCAAGATAACATGCCTGTCCGTGGCTTCGTTGATCGTGGGCAGTCGTTGCCCGGGCAGGCATGAAAAAGGCGGCGCTGCTCATCGAGCAACACCGCCTTGGGTGACGGGCCGAAGCGCTTACTGCACTTCTACCGCCAGGCTTTCACTGATCTTTTTCTGCCAGATGGCAGGACCGGTGATGTGCACCGACTCGCCTTTGCTGTCGACCGCGACAGTGACCGGCATGTCTTTGACTTCAAACTCGTAGATCGCTTCCATGCCCAGTTCGGCAAAGGCCAGGACCTTGGATTTCTTGATCGCCTGGGCCACCAGGTAGGCAGCGCCGCCGACGGCCATCAGGTACACAGCCTTGCTGTCCTTGATCGCTTCGATCGCGGTCGGGCCGCGCTCGGACTTGCCGATCATGCCCAAGAGGCCAGTCTGCTCGAGGATCTGGCGGGTGAACTTGTCCATCCGCGTCGCGGTGGTCGGGCCAGCCGGGCCCACCACTTCGTCACCGACCGGGTCGACCGGGCCGACGTAGTAGATGAAGCGACCCTTGAGGTCCACCGGCAGGGTTTCGCCCTTGTTCAGCATCTCGACCATGCGCTTGTGCGCGGCGTCGCGACCGGTGAGCATCTTGCCGTTGAGCAGGACGGTTTCGCCCGGCTTCCAGCTCTGCACTTCTTCCGGGGTCAGGGTGTCGAGGTTGACGCGACGGGCCGACGGACCGGCTTCCCAGACGATTTCCGGGTAGGCGTCCAGCGGTGGCGCTTCCAGGGACGCAGGGCCCGAGCCGTCGAGCACGAAGTGCGCATGACGGGTCGCGGCGCAGTTCGGGATCATGCACACCGGCAGGGAGGCGGCGTGAGTCGGGTAGTCCATGATCTTCACGTCGAGCACGGTGGTCAGGCCGCCCAGGCCCTGGGCACCAATGCCCAGCTGGTTGACCTTCTCGAACAGCTCCAGGCGCATCTCTTCGATACGGTTCTGCGGGCCGCGGGCCTTCAGCTCGTGGATGTCGATGGATTCCATCAACACTTCCTTGGCCATTACCGCGGCTTTCTCGGCGGTGCCGCCGATGCCGATGCCGAGCATGCCCGGCGGGCACCAGCCGGCGCCCATGGTCGGAACGGTCTTCAGTACCCAGTCGACGATCGAGTCGGACGGGTTGAGCATGGCCATCTTCGACTTGTTCTCGGAGCCGCCGCCCTTGGCCGCCACGTCCACTTCCACGGTGTTGCCGGGAACGATGGAGTAGTGGATCACCGCCGGGGTGTTGTCCTTGGTGTTTTTACGAGCGCCCGCCGGGTCGGCGAGGATCGAGGCCCGCAGGACGTTTTCCGGCAGGTTGTAAGCGCGACGCACGCCTTCGTTGATCATGTCGTCCAGGCTCATGGTCGCGCCGTCCCAGCGCACGTCCATGCCCACGCGTACGAATACGGTGACGATACCGGTGTCCTGGCAGATCGGGCGGTGGCCGGTGGCACACATGCGCGAGTTGATCAGGATCTGCGCCATGGAGTCACGGGCCGCTGGCGATTCTTCGCGCAGGTAGGCTTCGTGCATCGCCTGGATGAAGTCCACGGGGTGGTAGTAGGAAATGAATTGCAGGGCGTCGGCAACGCTCTGAATCAGGTCGTCTTGCTTGATCACGGTCATGAGTCGCGCTCCTCTAAAAGACGGGAACATTTAATAAGGTGCTTGCAGCTTGGGTGCATCGGTCGGTTGCAAACACCTTCAAGGCACGCCGGACACACTGGCGCGACGCTAAAAAGGCGCGGCAGTATACCGCGCCTCGGGGCCAGGCACACGCGCCGGCAGTCAAACCAAAGTCGCATGCCCGGGACACGCCAGCCGGGGACGCCGCCAGGCATGACGGTGGGCGCGGCCCGGGGCGGGATGGCGCTGGGCGGGGACAAAAATGGGATAGTTATTTTTTGGCGACACCACTAAAGTGGCAAGTGGCCTGTAGGGTAGGAAACTCTTTAAAGCCCCCTTTCGCATGGTGAGTCAACGATTGACCCATAACGCTATCCAGAGTCTTTTACTCAAGCGCTTCGTTCTTGCGGCGGGTACCTATGGACTGGCGTTGCTGCTGCTCTGGCTGGCGATTTTCAGTGGCCACTATTCGGCGCCGCTGCGTTCGGCGCTGATCGATACCGGCCTGGTGGTGCTGAGCCAGGCGGTGCTGCTCTGGCTGTTTGTCTCGGGGAGAAACCTGCGCTTTCGCGACCCGAGCCTGACCGAGATCCAGATCCTCCTGGGCATCGGCTGGCAGACCTGGATGCTGGCCCACCTCGATACCGCGCGCGGCACCTTCCTGGTGTTCTATCTGCTGACGCTGCTGTTCGGCCTGTTCCACCTGCCGCGCCGGGCTTTCGTGCGTTGCGCCCTGTGGATTTTCATCGGCTTTGCCGGGATCACGCTGTGGGACGGCTACCACTTCCGGCTGGCCGATCCGATGCTCGCCGTGCTGCAGGTGTGCGTGCTGTTCGTGGTGCTGGCCTGGCTGTGCCTGTATGCCAGCTATGTGCAGGCTTCCCGGCAGCGCATGCGGCAACGGCGCTTCGCCTTGCAGGCGCACCAGGACACCTTGCGCGGCATGATGCGACAACTGGAAGATCTGGTCGCCACCGACGAACTGACCGGCCTGTACAATCGACGGCATTTCCTGCGGCTGGCTTCGCGCGAACTGCACGCGATGAGCCTGGACCAGATGCATGGCCTGGCGCTGATCGACCTCGATCACTTCAAGCGGATCAACGACGTGCACGGCCATGCCGCCGGCGATCAGGTGCTGCAGGCGTTCGCCGCCGTGGCCAGCGCCTGCTTGCGCGATGGCGATGTATTGGCCCGCTACGGCGGCGAGGAGTTTGTCATGTTGTTGCCCGATTGCGATCCCGAACGCCTGACCTCCTGCTGCGAGCGTCTGCGCATGGCCTTCATGGACGCTCAGTTGATCGGCATCGAGGTGCCGGGCCTGAGCTTGTCCGTGGGCATGACCCTGGTGGAACTGGGCGACGATCTGGACGATGCCCTGCAACGTGCCGACCAGGCGCTGTACCGGGCCAAGCGCGACGGGCGCAACCGCTGCGCCGCGGCCTGGGAAAATATCGATGCCTGAGCTGCGTGTCGGTGAGCGGCAGTGGTCGGTGGCTGCTGGCAGCAACCTGCTGGATGCCTTGAATCAGGCCGGCGTGGCGGTGCCTTACAGCTGCCGCGCCGGCAGTTGTCACGCCTGCCTGGTGCACTGCGTCGAGGGCCTGCCCAGCGACAGCCGGCCCGATGCCCTGAGCGACGATCAGCGCCAGCGCGGCTGGCGGCTGGCCTGCCAGTGTCAGGTGGTGGAAGACCTGCGGGTCGAAACCTACGACCCGCTGCGCGATGGTGCGCCGGCCGAGGTGGTGGGCGTCGACTGGCTGTCGGCCACGGTGCTGCGCCTGCGTTTGCAGCCGGAGCGCAACCTGCGGTATCAGGCCGGCCAGCACCTGGTGCTGTGGACGGCTTCCGGCGTGGCGCGGCCGTATTCGCTGGCAAGCCTGCCCGGCGAAGACCGCTTTCTCGAATTCCATCTCGATTGTCGCCAGCCTGGCGAGTTCAGCGACGCGGCGCGCCAGCTCAAGCCCGGCGATGGGCTGCGCCTGGGCGAATTGCGCGGCGGGGCGCTGCATTACGACCCGGACTGGCAAACCCGGCCGCTCTGGCTGCTGGCGGCGGGCACCGGGCTGGCGCCGTTGTTCGGTATCCTGCGCGAGGCTTTGCGCCAGGATCATCAAGGCGCCATCCGCGTCATTCACCTGGCCCATGACGCCAGCGAGCATTACCTGGCCAAGCCCTTGGCGGCACTGGCGGCGAACCATGCCAACCTCAGTGTCGAGCTGTTGACCGCGACCGAGCTGCCAGCGGCTTTGGCACAACTGCGGCTTGTTTCGCGGCAAACCCAGGCCTTACTCTGCGGGCACCCCGACAGCGTCGATGCTTTTGCCCGACGCTTGTACCTGGCGGGGCTGCCGCGCAATCAACTGCTGGCCGATGTATTCCTGCCCCGTGGTTGAGCGCTGATCCGTCCTGAGCGAGACCACCCATGACCGATACCATCCTGCTTGAACGCGAGGGCGGGCTGCTGACCCTGCGGCTGAACCGCCCGGACAAGAAAAACGCCCTGACCCGGGCCATGTACAGCCAGCTGGCCGAAGGGCTGCGGCAAGCCGACGCTGACCCTGAGGTCCGCGCGGTACTGATCAGCGGCAGCAGCGACTGCTTTACCGCCGGCAACGACATTGCCGATTTCCTCCAGCAACCGCCCACCGGCCTCGACAGCCCGGTCTTCCAGTTCATGCTCAGCCTGTTCGAGTGCCGCAAGCCGGTGGTCGCCGCGGTCGCGGGAGCGGCGGTGGGGATCGGCACCACCCTGCTGCTGCATTGCGACCTGGTGTACGTCAGCCGCGATGCCCGCTTGCGCATGCCTTTCGTCAATCTCGGCTTGTGCCCCGAATTCGGCTCCAGCCTGATCCTGCCGCGCCTGCTCGGGCAGGCCAGGGCTGCCGAGCTGTTGTTGCTGGGCGAAGGTTTCAGCGGTGAGCAGGCTGCGCAGTGGGGCATTGCCAACCAGGCCTTGGCCGATGGCGCGGCGACCCTGGACAAGGCCCGGGAGATGGCGCTGCGTTTCGAGAAGCTGGCGCCGCAGGCGGTGCAGATCAGCAAGCAGCTGATGCGCACACCCGATCGCGAGCAACTGCGCAAGGTGATTGCGGAGGAGGGGGCTCTGTTCACCCAGCGCCTGCATTCGCCGGAAGCGTTGGCCGCCTTGTCGGGATTTCTTGCCAAGAGCTGACTCCAGCCCTGTAGGAGCGAAGCTTGCTCGCGATGGCGGGCGCCGCGTTGTTTCTGGCGGACCGCGGTGTAGCTATCGCGGGCAAGTCGGATCGCCGCCCGCTCGCTCCTACGGGTTTGCAGGATCCATAAAAAAGCCCCGCAGTCTTCACTGCGGGGCTTTTTATTGTTGCCTCAGGTGACTCAGACCATCGGGTCGCCAACGTGCAGGATCTTCATGCCGTTGGTGCCGCCGGTGGTGTGGTAGCTGTCGCCCTTGGTCAGGATCACCCAGTCGCCTTTCTCCACGACGCCACGCTTGACCAGCTCGTCGATGGCCTTCTGGCTGACTTCGCTTGGCGGCAGGGACGCCGGGTCGAACGGGATGGTGTAGACGCCACGGAACATCGCGGTGCGGGCCTGGGCTTCACGGTGCGGGGTGAACGCGTAGATCGGCACCGAGGAGCGGATACGCGACATGATCAGCGGGGTGTAGCCGCTTTCAGTCAAGGCGATGATCGCCTTCACGCCCGGGAAGTGGTTGGCGGTATACATGGTGGCCAGGGCAATGCTCTCGTCGCAGCGCTCGAAGGTCTTGCCGATGCGGTGGCTGGAGGTCTTGCTGGTCGGGTGCTTTTCCGCGCCGATGCAGATACGCGCCATGGCCTGCACCGCTTCGAGCGGGTAGGCGCCGGCGGCGGATTCGGCGGACAGCATCACGGCGTCGGTGTAGTCGAGCACGGCGTTGGCCACGTCGGACACTTCGGCGCGGGTCGGCATCGGGTTCTGGATCATCGACTCCATCATCTGGGTCGCCACGATCACCGCCTTGTTGTGGCGACGTGCGTGCAGAATGATTTTCTTCTGGATGCCCACCAGCTCGGCGTCGCCGATTTCCACACCCAGGTCACCACGGGCCACCATCACGGCGTCGGAGGCCTTGATCAGGCCGTCGAGGGTTTCGTCGTTGGCCACGGCTTCGGCACGCTCGATCTTCGCCACCAGCCAGGCGGTGCCGCCGGCTTCGTCGCGCAGTTGGCGGGCGTATTCCATGTCCGCGGCGTCGCGCGGGAAGGACACGGCCAGGTAGTCCAGGTCCATGGCCGCGGCCAGCTTGATGTCGGCCTTGTCCTTTTCGGTCAGGGCCGGGGCGGTCAGGCCACCGCCGCGACGGTTGATGCCCTTGTGGTCCGACAGCGGGCCGCCGATGGTCACGACGCAATGCAGTTCGGTGCTGGTGGCGGTTTCGACGCGCATCACCACGCGGCCGTCGTCGAGCAGCAGCTCGTCGCCCACGCCGCAGTCCTTGACCAGGTCCGGATAGTCGATGCCGACGATGTCCTGGGTACCTTCGGTCAGCGGGTGGCTGGTGGAGAAGGTGAACTTGTCACCGATCTTCAGCTCGATGCGCTTGTTGGCGAATTTGGCGATACGGATCTTCGGGCCTTGCAGGTCACCCAGCAGTGCGACGAAGCGCCCATGCTTGGCGGCCAGGTCACGCACCAGCTTGGCGCGAGCCTTGTGCTCGTCCGGGGTGCCGTGGGAGAAGTTCAGGCGGGCGACGTCCAGGCCAGCCAGAATCAGCTGTTCGAGAACTTCCGGCGAGTTACTGGCCGGGCCAAGGGTAGCGACGATTTTGGTACGACGGACGGACATGCAAAGACTCCTGAGTTCAAGCGCAACGAGAGGCTACTATGGTCCGCAGCTGTAGTCATTGTTCGTTTGCACTACTTATTCGTTTGTTTCTTTAAACGAACATTCCTGAAGATTTTCCAACGCGGGTCGATAACGTGCACAAGACAGGAGAACCCCCATGCGATTCGTGCTCATTGCTGCCCTGGCCGTCAGTATTGTCGGCTGTACCCGCTGGTCGATGGACCATCATCTGAATACCGCCTACCGCGCCTACGACGCCGGCAACTGCGAACGGGTGATACTGGAACTGAGCCAGGTCGACCGCACGAGTCGCTCGCGCCCTTATATCCAGCCCGAGGTATCGATGCTGCGCGGACAGTGCCTGGAGCGGCAGAAGCTGTTCCTCGATGCCGCGCAGACCTATCAGTACATCATCACCGAACACCCGAGCAGCGAATACGCCTACCGCGCCCGCGCGCGCCTGGAAACCCTGCAGCGACTGGGTCACTATCCCTCGCGCAGCAGCGCTCAGGCGCGTCCGACCGCGTTGTAACTTTTCATCTGCTGTCGCGGGTCCGCGTGAGCCTTCTAACATCTGCGAGCCTGTTTTAGAGTATCGTTTCTAAAATGGGCCGGCCGGGGCCGACAGTCCTCGGCGCGACGATGCGCAATGACCTTCTTAAATAGCGATGCATGACATGTTCACGGACCGGCGGATCGAGCGGCACCAGTTGCCGTGTTTTTTGAAAGTGTTCAATCGGCTGACCGATCGACCCATCGGTTATCTGGGCAATGTCTCCGAAGACGGCTTCATGTTGATCAGCCAGTTGCCGATGCTGATCGGCGCCGATTTTGAGTTGCGCCTGCAGGTTCCCGGCCGCGACGGCCAGTTGCAATCGATCGAGATCACCGCCTCCTGCCGCTGGTGCCATGAAGATGTCACGCCCCACCATTACGATACCGGCTTCGTGCTGCTGCGTTCGCCTCCCGAGTACCGCGAGCTGGTGACGGCCTTGCGCAGCTACTTCAGTTTCTACCCGTTGCAGACCTCTGCTTGAGCGTTACAGCGTCCCGGCCTTTTTCCAGCTGAGGTAACGGGTCACCAGTTCCGCCCCCAGTTCACCCGGCCGCACATCGAGCAGGGCGACGCCCTGGGCGCTCAGGCGCTCATGCAGGTCGGTACGGGCATTCAGGTAATTGATCGTGCCGCAGTAGGCCAGGGCGTCGGGCAGGTTGTGCACTGGCGCCTGGCGCAGCTGATCGAGGACTTCCTCGCGCAGGCTGGCCACCAGTACCCGATGCTGGCGCCCGAGGCGCTTGACCGCGGTCAGCAGTTCCTCGTCGTCCTCGTCCCGCAGGTTGGTCACCAGCACCACCAGGGCCCGGCGTTTCTGGCGCGCCAGCAGCTCGCTGGCGGCGGCCTGGAAGTCGGCGCAGCGCTGGCTGCTGTCCAGGTCGTAGACGGTGTTGAGCAAGGCGCTCAACTGGCCCGCGCCCTTGACCGGCGCCAGGTAGCGGCGGCGTTCGCCGGCAAAGGTGTTCAGGCCCACCGCATCGCCCTGGCGCAAGGCGACATAACTGAGCAGCAGGCAGGCGTTGAGCGCATGGTCGAAATGCGCCAGTTCCCCGTCCTGGCTGCGCATGCGCCGACCGCAGTCGAGCATGAAGACGATCTGCTGGTCGCGTTCGTCCTGGTACTCGCGGGCAATCGGCGTGCGTTGCCGGGCGGTGGCTTTCCAGTCGATCTGGCGCAGGCTGTCGCCCTCGCGAAACTCGCGCAGCTGGTTGAACTCCAGGCCCAGGCCACGACGCGGCTGTTGCCGCACGCCGATCTGGTTCAGCCAGTTGTCGACGGCCAGCAACCGGGCGCCGTAGAGGCGGGCGAAATCCGGGTAGACGCGCGTGCTGTCGTTGAGCTTCAGCAACCGCCGCGCCGACCACAGGCCCAGCGGGCTGGGCAGGCTGACCTCGCAGCGCTCGAAGTTGAAATGGCCGCGCTTGAGCGGCCGCACCCGGTAACCCAACGCCTGCGACTGGCCCGGCTCCAGCAGCAGCGACTGCGGCAGGTACTCGAAGCCCAGGCCGTCCGGCACATGATCGAACAGCTCCAGGGTCAGCGGCTGGGTAAAGTCGTGGCGAACCTCCAGGCGCACTTCGCTCCAGCGCCCCAGGGGCAGGCTGCCGGGCAACTGACGCTGGAGCTGGGGCGAAGGCAGGCGCCTGAGCCGGAAGGCGTCCAGCACGGCCAGCAGCAACAGGGCCAGGAGCAGGCCCCAGGCAATCGCTTGCAGGCTGGTCGCGACCGCCAGGCCGTAGGCGCGCGCGGCGCCGAGCAGCACGTCCAGCGCCAGCAATACGCCAAGCCAGGTCAGAAACAGGCGTGAGGGTTTCATCGCTTTGGCGGGCTCGCAGTCATGAATCTCATAGTCGCGGTGCCGGTACTTGATCGAGCAGTTGCTTGAGCACCTGCTCCACCGACAGGCCTTCGATATCCAGTTCCGGGGCGATCCGCACGCGATGGCGCAGCACCGCCAGGGCGCAGCCCTTGATGTCGTCCGGAATGACGAACTCGCCGCCCCGCAACAAGGCCCGGGCCCGCGCCCCACGCACCAGGGCGATCGACGCCCGTGGCCCGGCGCCGAGGGTCAGTCCCGGCCAGCTGCGGGTGGCCCGGGCCAGCCGCACGGCGTAGTCGAGGACCTGCTCGTCCAGCGGCAGGTCGCTGGCGATCCGTTGCAGGGCCAGCACGTCCTTGGCCTGCAGCAGGGTGCGCAGCGGCTGCACGTCGAGCATGTCGGCCCGGGGCGAGCGGGTGACCTGGCGGACCATGTTCAACTCCTGGTCGCTGTCCGGGTAGTCCATGCGCAGCTTGAGCATGAAACGGTCGAGTTCGGCTTCCGGCAGCGGGTAGGTGCCTTCCTGTTCGATCGGGTTCTGCGTGGCCAGTACCATGAAGGGCTGGACGATGGGCAGCGCCCGGCCTTCGAGGGTGACCTGGCGCTCCTGCATGGCTTCGAGCAGGGCGGCCTGGGTCTTGGCCGGCGCGCGGTTGATCTCGTCGGCCAGCAGCAGGTTGGTGAACATGGGCCCCTTGCGCAGCTTGAACTGCTCGGTCTGCAGGTCGTAGACCGCATGGCCGGTGACGTCGCTGGGCATCAGGTCCGGGGTGAACTGGATGCGCGCGAACTCGCCGCCAAAGCAACGGGCCAGGGCCCGCACCAGTAAGGTCTTACCCAGCCCGGGCACGCCTTCGAGCAGCACGTGGCCGCCGGCGATCAGGGCGGTGAGCACGTCGTCGATCACCGCGTCCTGGCCGATCACCGCCTTTTGCAGTTCATGGCGCAGGGCCTGGGCCAACTGGCTGGCGCGCTGGCGTTGCTGGACGGCATGCGCTTGCGCATGACCGGGCTCGGTGGCGGGAAGCGGTTCGGCGGGAAGGTCGCTCATAGGGCATTCCTGAGAGTTTGCAGGTGGGTGACCAGGCGGCTGAAGTCGGCGCTGGAAAGGCGTTGTGTCGGCTGGGGGGCCAGGGCCTGGCTGATGACGCTGTCCGGTTGCCGGGTGAGGCGGGCCAGGACCTGCCCTTGTTCGGCGGCGGTGAGTCGTTCGAAACCGGGATGACGATGCTGGGCGCGGCGCAGGATGTCCTGGCGCAGGGCCTGCAGCAGCCCTTGCTGGCCGGTGCGGCGCAACAGGAAGCGGGCACTGGCTTGCAGGTGCTCGCGCAACTGGCGCCGGGCCTTGGGTGTCGGCGCCTGCATCGGTCCGTGGCGAACCCCGACATGCCACAGCCACAGGCCAAGCAACGCCGCCAGGGCCACCAGCGCCTGGGGGAAGTACTTCAGCAGCAGGCTCCAGAGGCTGTCGTGATCGGTGTCGAACAGCAGGGTGACGTCGCTGTCGGCGCTCAGGTACCAGAGCAGCCAGGCGTTGTCGTACTTGGCTATGAGCGGGGTCTTCCAGATCTCGGCATCGGTGAGCACGGTAACCGAACCCTTGCCGTAGCTCAGTTGCATCATGTGGGTCGCCCGGGCGCTGTTGGCCCAGGACTGGGCGAGGTTGTCCGGGTCTTCCAGATGGAAGTCGGTGTCGAAACCGATGTAGGCCGGCGCGTCTTCGTCTTCCAGGTAGAGCTTGGTCAGTTTCGGGTAGGGCTCTTTGCCGGCGTCGGGCGGCGGGGCTTTCAGGTCCTTGCTGAGAAACTGGCGCAGGTGCAGGCGATCGAGCAGCAGGTCGCCGCTGCGTCCGGCTTCTTTGTTCCACAGGGCTTCGGCGACGAGCAGCAGGCGCCCGCCGGCCCTGGCCCAGTCCAGCAGTTGCTCGACCTGTTGCGGCGTCATGTTCGAGCGCTCGCCCAGCAGCAACAGGCTGTGCTGCTCCGGCTTGAGGGTCGGCAGCACTTCCAGGCCGTTGGCGTGGTGGACCTGCAGGCCGCGCTGGCGCAGGAACATTTCCGCCGCCAGGTAAGGGTTGGCGCGGGCTTGCGGGGAAGGGCCGTGATCGATGGTTTCCTGGTAGGGCCTGGCGTTGAGGTAGAGGTACAGCAGCAAGCCGCCCAGCAAGCCGGCGACCAGCAGCGCGAGCAGCGGCAGCAGGCGCCGGTTCACCGTGGCGCTCCCGGGCCGAACAGGGTCCGCCAGCCATCGCACAGTTCCTGCTTCAGCTGTGCGGGAGGCAGGCGATGACCGTAGGCCAGGTTCTGCCAGTGCTGGGTCAGGCTGCTGCTGAACGCCTGGAGCTGGGGCAACTGCAAGGCCTTGATCTGCTCGAGGACCTGGCCCTCGGTGTCCGCCGGTTTCAGCGGTAGGCGGAAGTCATGCAGGAGCCGGCTCAGCAGCGCGCGGTACAACAGTCCGAGGGCTTCGCGTGGCTGCTGCGGCCAGAGCGCCTCGGCTGCGCTGGCAACATCCTCGGGCAAGGCGTCGGGGCTCAGATCCAGGCCAAACAGCTGTTGCGGAGCGGTTCGCGCGGGGACCTTGCCCGGCCGCGGTCGGCGGCCGACAAAGGCCCGCAACCACTCACGATGACGCCACACCAGCAAGGCCAGCGCTCCCAGCAGCAGGGCCCAGAGCAGGATCTCCAGGGCCTTGGCCGCGGCGCCGAAGACACTGCTGTCGAGCAGATCGGTCAGGGCCTTGAGCCAGCCCGGCAGCTCAGAGTCTTCAGCGCTTTTCGGGCTGTCTTCGTCGAACCGGTAACGGGTCAGGGTCTGCGGGTTCTTGAAGGGCGGCTGGTCGAGGATCTGGCTGATGCTGTCTTTCGCGGCCTGGCTGGTCAGCGGCTGATCCAGCAGGCGCGGGCTGTCGGGTGTGGCGAGCGGTTCGGCGGCCCAGGCCTCGGGCGCCAGGGGCAACAGGCTCAGGCTGCCCAGGACCAGCAGCAGGGCGACGCCGCTCAAGCGCTGCCGCAGGCGGCGCAGCACCAGTTCGATATCCCAGGCCTCCAGCAGCGTGCGGCGATTGAGATAAAGGCTGAAGCCGCAGGCAACGTACACCGGCTCCCAGATAATCAGGATCAGGGCATAAAAGGCGTTGGTCAGGTGTTCGAGCCAGAGCCAGTCCTGCTGGGCGGCGGCGATCAGGGACTGCCAGTCCCAGTCCAGTTCTATCTGCTGTGGCAGCAGCAGATAGAACAGCGCCAGCAGGCCGATCCACAAGATGCCTTCCAGGTGCACGCCGATCAGGGTCAGCCAGTGCGCGGCCCCGGCATTGCGCTGTAGCAACACTTGCACCCGCTGCTGGCGCGCCTCGCCGCTCAGGCCTTCGAGCTGCACCACGGGCATGATGAAGCTGCGGCTCAGGCTCAGGCGGCGCCAGGTCAGGCTGGCCAGCAGTTGCGGCTTGAGCAGCCGTGGCCATTGGCGCAGGGCCTGGCGCAAGGTCGGGGTTTCGCCGAACAGGGCCTTGGCGAGGATATACAGCGGCAGCCGTTCGAAGGCCGGCTTGAGCCACCAGAACAGCAGCAGGGCGAGGGTGGGCGAGTCCCAGAGCAGCAGGCTGAGTAGGGCGAACACCGGCAAGGTGATCAGCGCCCAGCTGGTCATCAGCAGGCGCCGGTGGCGCTGGCTCAGCAGCACCCCCAGGTCCATGGCTTCCCAGGTCGTGCGCGGGCGGATCACCACGCTGGCTTCACTCAGGCGCATGACGGCGTCCAGCGAATATCAGGTAGGCCAGGACCAGCAGCCAGCAGGCGCCGCCGACCAGGTATTTGATCCAGGCCGCGGGCCAGGTCAGGGAGGACCAATAGGCTTCGATAAATGCGGCGATCAGCAGAAACAGAATGACCCCGCAGATCAACTGCACACTGGTGCGCGCGGCCAGCAGCAAGGCTTCGCCGCGGGGCAGACGCCCGGGGGCGATCAGCGCCCAGCCCATTTTCAACCCCGCCGCGCCGGCCAGGGCGATGGCGCTGAGCTCGAAGGCACTGTGGCCGACGACGAACGACCAGAAGGTGGCGCCATAGCCGATCTGGGTCAGGTGCCCGGCCACCGCGCCTATGGTCAGGCCGTTGAAAAACAGGAAGAACAGGCTCCCGAGGCCAAACAGCAGGCCACTGGCAAAGGTCTGAAAAGCGATGCCGATGTTGTTCATGATGTAGTAGCTGAACATCATCCAGTCTTCGCCGGCGGCGCGGTTGGCGAGCCGGCCCAGGCGGCTGGCGTTCGGGTCGTAGAGGCGTTGCATCTCGGCCACCTGTTGCGGGCTGATCACGCTGTAGATCAGCTCGGGCACCAGGTACACCAGCAGGCCGATACCCAGCAGGCTGCCAAAGAACACCAGGCTGGCGGCCAGGACGAAGCGCCATTGCTCGCGCACGAGCTGCGGGAAACCGGCCAGGATGAAGCCCAGGACCCGGGCGCCCAACGGGCTGCGTTGGCGATAGAGCTGCTGATGGCCACGCAGCGCCAGTTGCTGCAACGGATCGACCAGAAAGCTGCTGTAGCCGCGCTCCTGGGCCAGGGCCAGGTGCTGGCACAGGCGCCGGTAATCCTCGGGGAAACGGGCGCTGGTCTCGGGCGTCGCCTGGCCGCGTTCCAGTTGCTCGAGCTGTTCGCGCAGGCGCTGCCACAAGGCTTGATGACGGCTTTCGAACAGGCTCTGTTTCATGTCGGCCCCAGCAGCCCGCGGGCGATGCCGTTGAGTTCGGCAGTGGCTTGCGCAGGCGTGACATGCAGGGGCTCGGCGAGCAGGGCGGCCAGTTCCTGGACCCGCTGCGCGGACAGTTGTTCCTGGCGTTCGGCGAAGCTGAGGATGGCCCGCTGTTCGGCCAGGCTCAGGGCGAAGGCGGCGGTTTTGGCGGGCACTGCCGGCAAGGTCGGGCGGACCACCGGCTGCTCGCGGTAGATCACCAGCGTGCCGGCGGCCAGGTCGCCGAGGCGCTTGAAGGTCGGGTGCTGCAGGCAACTGATGGCGCCGAGGCAATAACCGAACGGCAGCATGTCGACAAAACGCAGCAGGTTGCGGGTCAGGGAAGGGCCCCAGCCGATGGGCGTGCCATCGTCCTGCACGACCCGCAGGCCCATCAGTTGCTTGCCTGGCGAGCAGCCCTGGTTCAACACCTCGAACAGCACCATGTACCACCAGCTGACCAGAAACAGCAGGATCGAACCCAGGCCCATGCCGAGCTGCCCGAGAAACCCCAGGACAATAAACAGTACGCCGAGGATCAGGCCACGAAAGCCCAGGTCGATGGCAAAGGCCAGGGCGCGCGGCATCAGCCCCGCAGGCCGCAGCGGCAGGTCGATGCCTTCTGGCGTTTCGACCTGGTAGCGGGTGTCCAGTGGCGGGGGCAATGCTTTCCCTGGCAGTGCTGTCGTCTCGAGCATAGGCAACTTGAGGCTGGCCTGGTGGCGATGGATGACCGCCTGATGCTAGCAGTGTCGGAGGGGCGAACGACATCATTAACTGTCCCGCGTGACGCGAGTCGTTACCCTTGAATCGCAAGAAGGCTGGCCGCGGCCGGTGCCAAGCGCCTAGACTTCGCCGGTCTTTTGCTCAGGAACAGCCCGTGACTTCCATCTTCTGGTACGACTACGAAACCACCGGCATCAACCCGCGCTGCGATCGGCCGTTGCAGGTGGCAGGGATTCGCACCGACTTCGAGCTCAACGAAATCGGCGAGCCGGTCAATCTCTATTGTCAGCCCAGCGACGACATCCTGCCCCATCCGGCGGCCTGCATGATCACCGGCATCACCCCGGGGCGGCTGGCCGAGCAGGGGTTGAGCGAAGCCGATTTCATGACCCGGGTGCATGCCCAGCTGGCGGCGCCGGGCACCTGTGGCGCCGGCTACAACACCCTGCGCTTCGACGACGAGATGACCCGCTACAGCCTGTACCGGAATTTCTTCGACCCTTACGCCCGCGAGTGGCAAGGCGGCAACAGCCGCTGGGACCTGATCGATGTGGTGCGCACTGCCTATGTCCTGCGCCCGGAAGGCATTGTCTGGCCACGGGACGAGGAAGGGCGGGTGACCCTGAAGCTGGAGCGCCTGACGGCGGCCAATGGCATCGATCACGGGCATGCCCACGAGGCGCTGTCCGATGTGCGCGCCACTATTGCCTTGGCCAAGTTGATTCGGGACAAGCAGCCGAAGCTGTATGAATGGCTGTTCCAGTTGCGCAGCAAGCAAAAGGTCATGGACCAGATCCGCCTGCTGCAACCGCTGGTGCATATTTCCGGGCGCTTTTCCGCGGCGCGCAGTTATGTCGGCGTGGTCCTGCCGCTGGCCTGGCACCCGCGCAATCGCAACGCCCTGATTGTCTGCGACCTGCACCTGGACCCACAGGGATTGCTCGACCTGGACGCCGAGACGTTGCGCCAGCGCTTGTATACCCGCCGCGAAGACCTGGCCGAAGGCGAGTTGCCGGTGCCGTTGAAGCTGATTCATATCAATCGCTGCCCGGTCGTCGCGCCGCTGAATGTATTGCGTGGCGAAGACCAGCAGCGTTTGCAACTGGACATGGCGGAATATAAGGCTCGGGCGCTGCGGCTAAGTGACGCACAAGAAGTTTGGCGGGATAAACTTGCGGCAATTTATGCCAGCGAGGATTTCCCCCCCAGCCTCGATCCCGAGCAGCAGTTGTACGATGGTTTTATCGGCGATCGCGACCGACGCTTGTGCGAACAAGTGCGCAATGCCGAACCGGCTCATTTAGGGCAAGAGCAATGGCCGTTCGATGATGAACGTTTGCCGGAATTATTATTTCGTTATCGCGCCCGTAACTTTCCTGACACCTTGAACGGGGAGGAGCAAGAACGCTGGAAAACATTCTGTCAGCAGCGCCTGTGCGACCCGCAGTGGGGAGCGCCCAATACCCTGGAAAGTTTCAATCAGGCGGCTGCCGAACTACTGGCGAGTGCTACATCGGTTCAGCGTCAGGTGCTGGATGAGTGGCAGGATTACAGTCGGTCGCTGGCGCTGCGTTTCGGGCTTTGATTGTTCGGCTTAGAACATTTCGGGCGTTTGCCGGAAATAAAAAAACGCCAGCAAGCTGGCGTTTTTTCATAAGGTCGCAAATCCCTCTGTGACGGGCGTACGGCTTAACCCAGCAGGGTTGCCCAGCCTTCGACCACGTCGCCGCCCCACTTGGCTTTCCACTCTTTCAGAGTTTTGTGGTTGCCACCCTTGGTTTCAATGACTTCGCCGTTGTGCGGGTTCTTGTATTGTTTGACCTTGCGCGCGCGCTTGGTGCCGGTAGTTTTGGCGGCAACACGTGGCGCCTTAACTTTCGAGTCCGGATCCAGCAGCGCGATGATGTCGCGCAGGGACTTGGAGTATTCACCCATCAGGGCGCGCAGTTTGCCTTCGAATTCCAGCTCGGCTTGCAGTTTGTCGTCTTGCGACAGGTTCTTCAAACGGGCTTGCAGCTCTTTGATAGCTTCTTCTGTGGCGCGGTATTCGTTGATCAGGGACATGAGAATTGCCTTATGTTGAGTGCTGAGTGGCAGGTGACAGTGGCGTAATAATAGTCAGGCAGTTTGCCCAAGTAAACAATAAAGCCGTCTTTTATTTAATTTGATTAGAGTGTTTAGCAAAGAAGCTGAGTGATGAGTTAAATGTTGTGAACGAGTCCGCAGGAATATTCCCCAAAGAGTTATAGGACTATTTCCAAGTGTGACTGATTTCCCGCTCGCATCGGGCATGAGCCCTACGGGCAGCTCAGAGGAATCGGATTCCGACATCACGAATACTGCAGTTTTGTCGCGCAATCGCTAGAATGGCGGCCTTTGCGAAGTTCTGGAGTTTCCCCCTCATGCGCACTTTTCGGTTGGTGATTTCTTGCCCGGACCGCGTTGGCATCGTTGCCAAAGTCAGTAACTTTCTGGCGTCCCACAACGGCTGGATCACCGAAGCCAGTCACCACTCGGATGACCTGAGCGGCTGGTTCTTCATGCGTCACGAAATACGTGCCGACTCTTTGCCGTTCGGCCTTGAAGCTTTCCGTGAAGCCTTTGCGCCGATTGCCGAAGAGTTCTCGATGGACTGGCGCATCACCGATACCGCGCAGAAGAAACGCGTGGTGTTGATGGCCAGCCGCGAGTCCCATTGCCTGGCGGACCTGCTGCACCGCTGGCACAGCGACGAACTCGACTGCGAAATCTCCTGTGTGATTTCCAACCACAATGACCTGCGCAGCATGGTCGAGTGGCATGGCATTCCTTATTACCACGTGCCGGTCAACCCGCAGGACAAGGAACCGGCGTTCGCCGAGGTCTCGCGCCTGGTCAAACAGCACGATGCCGAAGTGGTGGTGCTGGCGCGCTACATGCAGATCCTGCCGCCGGAGCTGTGCAGCGAATACGCGCACAAGGTGATCAACATCCACCACAGCTTCCTGCCGTCCTTCGTCGGCGCCAAGCCTTACCACCAGGCTTCCCTGCGTGGTGTGAAGCTGATCGGCGCGACCTGCCACTACGTGACCGAAGAGCTGGACGCCGGCCCGATCATCGAGCAGGACGTGGTCCGTGTCAGCCACAGCGACAGCATCGAAGACATGGTGCGTTTCGGTCGTGACGTCGAGAAGATGGTCCTGGCCCGCGGCCTGCGTTACCACCTGGAAGACCGTGTGCTGGTGCACGGCAACAAGACTGTAGTGTTCTGATCAAAAGTGCTCTGATCGAATCCGCCGGGCCTGGGCATTCAAGCTCCAGGCCCGGCGATTTTTCATGAGGATCGGCCGATGAGTGATCCACTGGATAAAGCCACATCCAAGGCACCCGCCACCCTCGGTGAGGGCTGCCTGAGCCGCTACGACCCGGACGACATGAGCGCCGAGGACGGTACCGAATTTCCCGGTGCCGCCGAGTTGTGGCAGCAGTTGCAGCAGGATGCTCCGGATACAGACCCGCCTAAGCCTGCTTGAGCTTCATCAGGGTGCGCAGCAAGGGGCGCCCGACCATCAGCAAGAATACCGACCCGATCGTCCGGCTCATGGGGCACCGCGCGCCCTCGGCGGCTGGGTGTCCAGCCAGTCGGCCTTGGTCAGAGGCTGGCGTCCTTGCTCCAGCAGGCGTTCGAGGATGTCCAGCCAGTACTGGCGCGAGTCGGGGTAACGCATGTCCACCGGGTGCAGGCCGAGGCGAATGACCGGTGCCTGTCGCCAGCGTCGTTCGCGTTGGGCGTTGACCAGCCGGGAGACTTGTCGGCGCCAGGCGCTGCGGGCGCTCCACACCAGGCCGGGGGCGGCGATCGGCGAGAAGTCCGGCAGCCGGTACAGATGCTGCGGGCCGCTGGTGTAGCGCAGGGGCAGTTGGCGCAGGGCCTGGCGCGTGCCCGGGCTCATCAGCCAGGCGGGGGCGACGAACCCCTGCACGGGCCAGTTATAGCGCTGGAACACTTCCAGCCCGGCATGCAGGCGTGCCAGGGCAGCATTTTCCGAGAGGCTGTGGAACTCGCCCTCACGGGTGTACAGGCGGCGCATGAACCAGTCGTACGGGGTGCTCGGTGGCGGCTGGTCGTCGCAATGGAAGCAACCATGCAGCACCAGTTCGTCGCCCCGTTCCAGGCGCGCGCTGAGCAGCCGGCGAAAACCGGGATGGGCATCGAGCGGGTTTTGCCGGTGAAAATCCGGTACCACCAGCCAGGTCAGCGGCACGTTGCCCAGCGCGTCGACGGCTTCGACGAAGGGTTGGTAGTCGATCCAGGTTTGTGGCGCGACATCGTGCAAGACCAGCAGCACGCTGGGCACGCCGGCGGACTCAACCATGGGCCAGCATCGGCTGCTGGGTGCCGAGCACGGCGCGATAGTGCTGCAGCAGGCTGGCGACCACCCTATCCCAGGCGTAGTAGCGCTCGACATGCCGGCGCGCCCGTTGGCCTCGCTCGGCACACCCCTGGGCGAACAGCTCTTGCACGACATTGGCCATCGCCAGCGGATTGTTCGGCGCACAGAGCAAGCCACCCTCCGCGGTGACGATTTCCTGGAAGGCCCCGGCGGCCACCGCGACCACCGGAATGCCGCTGGCCATGGCTTCCAGGATCACCAGGCCAAAGGTTTCCTGGTCCCCGGCATGGACCAGGGCATCGGCGCTGGCCATCAGGCGGGCGACCAGAGGGGCCGGGCAGAACTGGTCGATCACCGTGACATTCTCCGGTACCGCGGTCGGCATGGCCGAGCCCACCAGCAACAGGTGGTAGCGCTTGCCCAGGCGTTGCATGCAGTTGAGCAGCACCGGCAGGTTCTTTTCCTTGGAGCCGCGACCGGCAAAGATCAGCAGGCGGCAGTCTTCGGCAATCCCCAGTGCGGCGCGCAGGCGGGGGTCGCGATGACTCGGGTGGAAGGTCTGCAGGTCCACGCCCAGCGGTTGCACATAGACGTTGCGCACGCCCAGGCCGATCAGTTTGTCGGCCATGACCTGGCTGGGGGCCAGGACCCGGTCGAAGTTGCCGTACAGCTTGCGCACGTAGGCTTCGACATTCGGGGTCAGCCAGGGGCCCATGCGGTTGCTGACCAGCAGCGGCAGGTCCGAGTGATAAAAGCCGATCACAGGTACGTCCAGCTGGCGCCGGGCATCCAGGGCCGCCCAGGCGGTGAGGTAGGGATCGCCGACTTCGATCAGGTCCGGTTGCAGGTCCTGCAGGATATTGCGCCAGGGCCCCAGGCGCAGGGGAAAGCGGTAGCCCTTGCCAAAGGGCAGGGCGGGAGCGGGGACTTTATAGATACCGTCTCGTTCGTTGAAGTGGGCCCCGGGAACCAGCAGGCTGTGACGGATGCCTGGCAGGCGTCCCAGGCGACGGTGCTTGGCGTCCAGATAGGTGCGCACACCACCGCTGGCAGGGGCGTAGAACATGGTTATGTCAGCGATATGCACGATGATCATCCCTCCGATCCGCTGCTCTCCTTAGGGTTGACCCTTATCAAGGATAGATGTTCGGTCGGGCTGCCGTGGCGCTTGGCGAAGGGTCTGGATGAACGGTTTGCTGCGAATGAAGGACAGATTGTCGCCAGTCCGGTGCCGGGGGTTTGCCCTGGCACCGGGTGGCTGAAGGGGTCAGATGCGGAAGCTGCCGACCAGTTGCTTCAGGCGGGCGGCCTGCTGCTCCAGGTCGGAACAGGCGCGCAGGGTCGACTGCAGGTTTTCCACGCCTTCCTGGTTCAGGGTGTTGATCTCGGTGATGTCCATGTTGATCGACTCCACCACCGAGGTCTGTTCTTCGGTCGCGGTGGCGACCGACTGGTTCATGCCGTCGATCTCACCGATGCGCTGGGTCACGCTGTTCAGGCGCTCGCCGGCCTGGTTGGCGATTTCCACGCTGTCCTGGCTGTGGCGCTGGCTGTTGCTCATGGTGCTCACCGACTCGCGGGCGCCGATCTGCAGCTCCTCGATCATGGTCTGCACCTGTTGCGCCGACTCCTGGGTGCGGTGGGCCAGGTTGCGCACCTCGTCGGCGACCACGGCGAAACCGCGCCCGGCCTCGCCCGCCCGGGCTGCTTCGATGGCCGCGTTGAGGGCCAGCAGGTTGGTCTGCTGGGAGATGCTGGTGATGACTTCGAGGATCTGCCCGATGTTCACGGTCTTGCTGTTGAGGGTTTCGATGTTGCTGCTGGAGGCGCTGATCATGTCCGACAGCTGGTTCATCGCCAGGATGCTGCGGTCCACCACTTGCTGGCCGTCCTCGGCCAGGTTGCGCGCATCACTGGCTTGCTGCGAAGCCTGGGCGGCGTTGCGGGCGATTTCCTGAGCGGCGGCGCCGAGCTGATTGATCGCTGCGGCCACGCTGTTGGTGCGGCTGGCCTGTTCGTCGGAGTTGAGCATCGACGAATTGGAGGCGCTGACCACTCGCAGGGCGACTTCGTTGACGTGCTCGGTGGCCGACGAGACTTCGCGGATCGAACCGTGGATACGCTCGACGAAGCGGTTGAACGCGGTGCCGAGGATGCCGAATTCATCCTGGTTCTGGATGGTCAGGCGACGGGTCAGGTCGCCTTCGCCCTCGGCGATGTCCTGCATGGCGCGGGTCATGACGTGCAAGGGCTGCATCAGTACCCGGATCAGCATGCCCAGCAGGGCGATGATGATGGCCACGGCGATGACGGTGGCAATGATGGCCGAAGCGCGGAACTCGCTGAGCATCGAGAACGCCCTGTCCTTGTCCACGGACAGGCCGATGTACCAGTTCACCGACGGCAGGCCCTTGATCGGGGTGAAGGTGACGATGCGGGACTTGCCCTCGACTTCGATCTCGCTGAAGTCGCCATTGATGCGTGGCGTGTTCTGCGGATAGGCCTCGCTCAGGCTCTTCATGAGCAGCGCCTTGTCCGGGTGCACCAGGATCTTGCCGTCGGCGCTGACCAGGAAGGCATAGCCCATGCCGTCGAAATCCAGGGCATTGAGGGTTTCGACCAGGGTTTGCAGGCTCAGGTCGCCGCCCACCACGCCGATGCTCTGCCCGGCATGCCGCGAGGCAGTGGCGACGGAAATGATCAACTGGCCGGTGGCTGCATCTATATAGGGTTCGGTGAGGGTCGAGCCGCTGCTGCTTTCGGCGCCCTTGTACCAGGGGCGAACGCGCGGGTCGAAGCCGTCGGGCATCTTCGCGTCCGGGCGGATGGTGAAGCTGCCGCTGGCATCGCCCAGGTAGGAGGCCATGAAGGTCGAGGTCAGGGCTTTCTGTTCGAGCAGACTGGCGACCTTGGTCGATTGCGGGTCGATCGCCAGGTTTTGCGCCAGGTTTTCGATCAACAGGATGCGTCCGGTGAGCCAGGTCTGGATGTTGCTGGCGGTCACATCGCCCATTTCATGCAGGTAATTGTCCAGGTCTTCGCGGATCGCGTTGCGCTGTAAATAGTCGTTGTACAGCGTGAAGGAGGCGAAGGCGGCAATGACGATGAGGGCGGCGGCAAGCAGGATTTTATGGCTGAAGCGCAGGTTTTTGTTCATGGCTTGTGGTGTCCGCTAAGGTCTTAATGTCACGAGCGTGCTCTTATAAAAGCGCGCAAAATGGGCAGGGTTGAAAGTAAGTTGATATTTCCATCTCTCCTTAGGGAATTATCTGGCCTATTTTTCAGTCTTTTCTGGTCTGATATCGGCCGGTCAAGGCTAAAGATTAACCATGGGTGACAAAATGCCGGATTCATCGCAACTCGTTATCGGTGCCGATCTCGCAGGGCAACCGATTGCCCAGGCCATGCGCCTGGCAAACCGTCACGGGCTGGTGGCAGGTGCTACCGGGACAGGGAAAACCGTCACTTTGCAACGACTGGCGGAAGCCTTCAGCGATGCCGGTGTCGCGGTGTTCGCCGCGGATATCAAGGGTGATCTGTGCGGCCTGGGCGCCGCGGGCAGTCCCCAGGGCAAGGTGGCCGAACGTATTGCCGGGATGCCGTGGCTGAACCACAAGCCCCAGGCTTATCCGGTCACGTTGTGGGACATCCACGGGCAGTCCGGGCACCCGCTGCGGACCACCTTGAGCGAAATGGGTCCGCTGCTGCTGGGCAGCCTGCTGGAACTGACCGACAGCCAGCAGTCGGCGTTGTACGCGGCCTTCAAGGTGGCTGACCGCGAAGGCCTGTTGCTGCTCGACCTGAAAGACCTCAAGGCGCTGCTCAACCACCTCAAGGACAACCCGCAGTTGCTGGGGGATGACGCGGCGCTGATGACCACCGGTTCCAGCCAGGCCTTGTTGCGGCGCCTGGCGACCCTGGAGCAGCAGGGCGCCGAAGCCTTGTTCGGCGAGCCGGCCCTGCAACTGGAAGACATCCTGCAGCCGGCCAGTGACGGGCGCGGGCGGATCCACCTGCTCGACGCCAGCCGCCTGGTGCATGAGGCGCCCAAGGTTTATGCGACCTTCCTGCTGTGGCTGCTGGCCGAGCTGTTCGAGCAACTGCCGGAGCGCGGCGATGCGGAAAAGCCGCTGCTGGCGCTGTTCTTCGACGAGGCCCACCTGTTGTTCGCCGGGACGCCCAAGGCGTTGCAGGACCGCCTGGAGCAGGTGGTGCGGCTGATTCGCTCCAAAGGCGTGGGCGTGTACTTCGTCACCCAGTCGCCGGGCGACTTGCCGGACGACGTGCTGGCGCAACTGGGGCTGCGCATCCAGCACGGCTTGCGGGCATTCACCGCCAAGGAACAGAAATCCTTGCGCGCCGTGGCGGACGGCTTCCGGCCGAACCCGGCATTCGATGCCCTGTCGGTGCTGACCGAGTTGGGGATTGGCGAGGCGCTGGTCGGCACCCTGCAGGAAAAAGGTACGCCGGAGATGGTCCAGCGAGTGCTGGTGGCACCGCCGCAATCGCGCATCGGGCCGCTGACCGAGGCTGAGCGCGCGGCGCTGATCAGCAGTTCGCCGTTGGTCGGCCGCTATGACAAACCGATCGACCGCGAGTCGGCCTATGAAGTGCTGATGGGGCGCAAGGGCCTGGCACCTGAGGCCGAGGCTGCGCCGGGCAAACCCGCCGCCGAAGAGCCGAGCTTTACCGATCGGGCCGGCGAGTTCCTCGGCACTGCCGCCGGTCAGGCCCTGAAGTCCGCCATGCGCCAGGCCGCCAACCAATTGGGTCGGCAGCTGGTGCGCGGGTTGATGGGATCTCTGCTGGGCGGCAGCAAGCGCCGCTGATCGGCGGCTGGCCAGTTACGCCCGTGGTTTGGCGTGGCTGGCCAGGCGCTCCAGGGCTGCGCGCAGGTTGGGATCGGTGATGCCGTCGGCAGTGGCCTGAATGGTCTCGGCGGCATTGCTCGACAGGTCCATGGTGTGGCCGGCCGCGCCGCGTTGCACGGTGGGAGGCTGCACCTTGAACAGAATCCGCGTCAGATTGTTGAACTCATTGAATTCCAGAAGCTGACGTTGCAGGCGTTTTTGCTGATAACGCAGGCGTGTCGCCCAGTGGCCGTCGGTAACGATCAGCAACAGGCTGCCTTCGCGCCAGGAGGCGACGTGGCAGTGCTCGCGCGCGGCCGGTTGCAGCTGGCTTTCCAGCAGGCGCTGCAAATGCGCCAGGCGCTGGGCGTGGCCGAGTATGGCTTTGAGAGGCTTGGCTTCGCGAAGGAGTACGGCGGGTGCTCTGGCCGTAAGAGGGCGAAATGCCATGATCAGACACCTGAAGTTACAGAGCCGCCATGGTAGCAGAAAGCGCTGGCCAGGCTTCGCTCATCGCTGCGGCTGCGCTTTATCTATTAAATCAATGGTTAACTTCGTACTCGTCCGGGTTGAAACTGGCGCAAAAGGCCTTATTGTAAGTGAGCCCCGTCACAGCGCTGTACCAGCATCGTGGAATAACGCCACTTTCCTCACCATCGTTTCCGGGTAGAATGCTCGTTCGCATGCGGCCATGAGGGCTGCACGGGCGACTCACGGGGCCGCCCTCCATCCCTATGTGTGGAAGATCCTGCCGATATGTTTGCGCCTTTGTTAAAGAAACTTTTTGGAAGCAAGAACGAGCGTGAAGTCAAACGCATGCTCAAGACGGTACAGATCGTCAATGCCTTCGAAGAGCAAATGGTGGCCCTTTCGGACGATCAGTTGCGCGCCAAGACTGAAGAGTTCAAGGCCCGCATAGCCAAAGGTGAATCCCTCGACAAACTGCTGCCCGAAGCCTTTGCGGTCGCCCGCGAAGCCGGCAAGCGGGTCATGGGTATGCGCCACTTCGACGTACAGTTGATCGGCGGCATGACCTTGCACGAAGGCAAGATCGCCGAAATGCGTACCGGTGAAGGCAAGACCCTGGTGGCGACACTGGGCGTTTACCTCAACGCGCTGTCCGGCAAGGGCGTGCACGTGGTCACGGTGAACGACTATCTGGCCCGCCGCGACGCCAACTGGATGCGCCCGCTCTATGAATTCCTCGGCCTGACGGTCGGCGTGGTCACGCCGTTCCAGCCGCCGGAAGAGAAGCGCGCTGCCTACGCCGCCGACATCACCTACGGCACCAACAACGAATTCGGTTTCGACTACCTGCGCGACAACATGGCTTTCAGCATGGAAGACAAGTTCCAGCGCGAGCTCAATTTTGCCGTGATCGACGAAGTCGACTCGATCCTGATCGACGAGGCCCGTACCCCGCTGATCATTTCCGGCCAGGCTGAAGACAGTTCCCGCCTGTACACCGAAATCAACAAGCTGATCCCGCGCCTTGAGCTGCACGTCGAGGAAGTGGAAGGCGAGGTCACCAAGGCCGGTCACTTCACCGTCGACGAGAAGACCCGTCAGGTCGAGCTCAACGAAGCCGGCCACCAGTTCATCGAAGAGATGCTGACCCAGGTCGGCCTGCTGGCGGAAGGCGAGAGCCTGTACTCGGCGCACAACCTGGGCCTGCTGACCCACGTCTATGCCGGCCTGCGCGCGCACAAGCTGTTCAACCGCAACGTCGAATACATCGTCCAGGATGGCCAGGTGGTCCTGGTGGACGAGCACACCGGTCGTACCATGCCGGGTCGCCGTCTGTCCGAAGGCCTGCACCAGGCCATCGAAGCCAAGGAAAACCTCAACATCCAGGCCGAAAGCCAGACCCTGGCGTCGACCACCTTCCAGAACTACTTCCGTCTGTACACCAAGCTGTCCGGCATGACCGGTACCGCGGATACCGAAGCCTTCGAGTTCCATCAGATCTACGGCCTGCAGGTGATGGTCATCCCGCCGAACAAGCCGCTGGCGCGTAAAGACTACAACGACCTGGTGTTCCTGACCGCGGACGAGAAGTACGCCGCGATCATCAGCGACATCAAGGAATGCATGACCCAGGGCCGTCCGGTCCTGGTGGGCACCGCGACCATCGAAACTTCCGAGCACATGTCCAACCTGCTCCAGAAGGAAGGCATCGAGCACAAGGTCCTGAATGCCAAGTTCCACGAAAAAGAAGCGGAAATCATTGCCCAGGCCGGTCGTCCGGGCGCCCTGACCATCGCCACCAACATGGCCGGTCGCGGTACCGACATCCTGTTGGGCGGTAACTGGGAAGTCGAAGTCGCCTCCCTGGAAAACCCGACCCCCGAGCAGATTGCCCAGATCAAGGCCGACTGGCAGAAGCGTCACCAGCAGGTGCTGGAGTCCGGCGGTCTGCAGGTGATCGCGTCCGAGCGTCACGAATCGCGTCGTATCGACAATCAGCTGCGCGGTCGTGCCGGTCGTCAGGGCGACGCCGGTTCCAGCCGTTTCTACCTGTCCCTGGAAGACAGCCTGATGCGCATCTTCGCCTCCGACCGGGTGAAGAACTTCATGAAGGCCCTGGGGATGCAGTCCGGCGAAGCGATCGAGCACCGCATGGTGACCAACGCGATCGAAAAGGCCCAGCGCAAGGTGGAAGGCCGCAACTTCGACATCCGCAAGCAACTGCTCGAGTTCGACGACGTCAACAACGAACAGCGTAAAGTGATCTATCACATGCGTAACACGTTGCTGGCCGCGGACAACATCGGCGAGACCATCTCCGACTTCCGCCAGGACGTGCTCGACGCCACCGTCAGCGCGCACATTCCTCCACAATCGCTGCCTGAGCAGTGGGACGTGGCCGGTCTGGAAGCTGCGTTGCAGAGCGACTTCGGTGTGACCCTGCCGATCCAGCAATGGCTCGACGAAGACGATCACCTGTACGAAGAAACCCTGCGCGAGAAGCTGCTGAACGAGCTGGTGGCGGCGTACAACGAGAAAGAAGACCAGGCCGGTGCCGAAGCACTGCGCACCTTCGAGAAACAAATCGTTCTGCGCGTGCTGGACGACCTGTGGAAAGACCACCTGTCGACCATGGATCACCTGCGTCACGGTATTCACCTGCGTGGTTATGCGCAGAAGAACCCGAAACAGGAATACAAGCGCGAGTCCTTCACCCTGTTCTCCGAGCTGCTGGATTCCATCAAGCGCGACTCGATCCGTGTGCTGTCGCACGTTCAGGTTCGTCGCGAGGATCCGATCGAGGAAGAGGCGCGCCTGCGTCAGGAAGCCGAGGCACTGGCTCAGCGCATGCAGTTCGAGCACGCCGAAGCCCCGGGCCTGGAGCAGCCGGAAGCGCTGGAAGAGGGCGTCGATGTCGACGTGGCCCTGGCCTCCGCTCCGGTACGCAACGAGCAGAAACTGGGCCGCAACGAACTGTGCTACTGCGGTTCGGGCAAGAAGTACAAACACTGTCACGGCCAGATCAACTAAGATTTTCGCCAGACACTGAAATACCCGCGCCGCGACCGGCATCAGCCGTCGCGGCGTTTTTCCATTCGCCGCACTGCCTTTTGCGATGGCAGTGCACCCATCAGGTTAAAGAGGAGCGCATTCATGGCTGTTGGTCTTGGTCCTTTGCCAACGTTGCACCCGGTTGCCGGTTTTGAACTCGGTATCGCTTCGGCGGGCATCAAGCGCCCGGGGCGCAAGGATGTTGTGGTCATGCGCTGCGCCGAGGGCTCTACAGTGGCTGGTGTGTTCACCTTGAACGCGTTCTGCGCCGCTCCGGTGATCCTGGCCAAGCAGCGTGTGCAGGGCCCTGTGCGTTACCTGCTGACCAACACCGGCAATGCCAACGCCGGTACCGGTGAGCCAGGCCTGGCCGCCGCGACCCGCACCTGCGCCAAGCTGGCCGAGCTGACGGGCGTCGATGCCAGCGCCGTGCTGCCGTACTCCACCGGGGTCATCGGCGAGCCATTGCCGGTCGAGAAGATCGAAGGCGCATTGCGGGCCGCGCTGGATGACCTGTCCGTGGACAACTGGGCCGCCGCGGCCACTGGCATCATGACCACCGATACCCTGCCCAAGGGTGCCAGCCGCCAGTTCCAGCACGACGGCGTGACCATCACTGTCACCGGCATCAGCAAGGGCGCGGGCATGATTCGTCCGAACATGGCGACCATGCTCGGTTACATCGCCACCGACGCCAAAGTTTCCCGTGAAGTGTTGCAGAACCTGCTGCTGGACGGCGCCAACAAGTCGTTCAACCGCATCACTATCGACGGCGATACCTCCACCAACGACTGCTGCATGCTGATCGCCACCGGCCAGGCAGCCCTGCCGGAAATCACCGAGGCCAGCGGCCCGCTGTTCGCCGCGCTGAAGCAGGCCGTATTCGAAGTCTGCATGGAAGTGGCCCAGGCCATCGTGCGTGACGGCGAAGGCGCGACCAAGTTCGTCACGGTCGAAGTCAGCGGCGGCGGCAATCACCAGGAGTGCCTGGATGTCGGCTACACCGTGGCCCACTCGCCATTGATCAAGACCGCGCTGTTCGCGTCCGACCCGAACTGGGGGCGTATCCTGGCCGCTGTCGGTCGTGCCGGCGTGCCGGACCTGGATGTGAGCAAGATCGACGTGTTCCTCGGCGAAGTGTGCATCGCCAGCCGTGGCGCGCGTGCCGCCAGCTATACCGAAGCCCAGGGCGCGGCGGTGATGCAGCAGGAAGAAATCACCATCCGCATCGAGCTGGGGCGCGGTGATTGCAGCGAAACCATCTGGACCACCGACCTGTCCCACGAGTACGTGAAAATCAACGCGGAATACCGTACCTGATCGACCCCTGATCGCGAG